>CAZYQJ010000555.1:0-4205 GCA_964649925.1 uncultured Litorilinea sp. | reverse complement strand
TGGTCGCCATCCTGGTCGATGGTGACGAGGTAGCGCAGGTTGGAGTTCTCCAGCAGGCGCGCCATGCCGTTGGCGACCGCGGCCAGCTTCCCCCGGTTCTGCGTTGCGACCACCACCTGTACCCCATACTGATCCGCTATCTGCTGGGCGATGGCCGCGGCAGGTCCCGGCCCGTCCACGCTGAGGCAGATGGATTGGGGGGTGCGGAGCTCGCGCACGGTCAGGTGTACGGTGTCACGCAGGATGGGCAGGCTGGCGGCAGGGTCCGCGGTGGGCGGAAGATAGGCCGGGATGACGATGCCGGTCTGCGTTTCCAGTAACTCGATCATCTGGGCGATAGGTATGGTGTCCATGTCGTTCTGTGACCTTGTCAATCACTCGTCAAATTAAGTGGCATCCAGCGACAGCGCCAGGGCAGCAATCTATTCGATTTTGCCGGATGGCGCTGCATACGCCAAAATTCAAGAGGGTGGAAGGATACGATGGACATTCTGGATTATAACCGCCGCGCCTGGGACAAGGCCGTCGAGCGCGGCAGCGAGTGGACAATCCCCGTGGGGCCGGAGATGATCGCGGCGGCGCGGGCCGGGGAGTGGCAGATCATCTTGACGCCGGAAAAGCCGGTCCCTCGATCCTGGTTTCCTGCCGACCTCCACGGGGTAGACCTGCTGTGCCTGGCGTCGGGCGGTGGGCAGCAAGGGCCGGTGCTGGCCGCGGCAGGGGCGAACGTCACGGTCTTTGACAATTCCCCACGCCAGTTAGCGCGGGATCAGATGGTGGCCGAACGCGAGGGGTTGTCGATCACCACAGTGCAGGGTGACATGGCCGACCTCAGCGTGTTCGCCGACAACTCTTTCGATTTGATTGTGCACCCGGTCTCGAACGTATTTGTGCCGGAGGTGCGCCCGGTCTGGCGCGAGGCCTATCGGGTACTGCGTCCTGGCGGCGCGCTGCTGGCCGGATTTTCCAACCCGGCGATGTACATCTTTGACATGCAACTGGCCGACGAGGGCGTGCTGCAGGTGCGCCATACGCTGCCCTATTCTGATATGACCCACCTTACCCCGGAGGAGCGGCAGCGTTACCTGGACGACCTTCAGCCGCTGGAGTACAGCCATACGCTGGAGGACCAGATCGGCGGGCAACTCGATGCAGGGTTTGTGCTGACCGGGTTCTATGAAGACGGGTGGACAGGCGTCACCCTGGCGGAGTATATGCCGATCTTCATTGCCACGCGTGCCGTCAAACCCAACTGGTAAAAACCAATTTCCGCATTTTCCTTAGATAGGAGTCTATACAATGAGCAGTTGGCAGGAATATCTGGCGGAGAACCGCGCGCGCTTTATCGAGGAATTGCTCGACTTTTACCGGATCCCAAGCGTGTCCAGCCTGCCCGAACATGCCGCCGAGGTGCGCCGCGCCGGGGAATGGGTCGCCAACCGGATGCGCCAGGCCGGGATCGAGAACGTGCAGATGCTGGAAACGGGCGGCCATCCGGTGGTCTATGGCGACTGGCTGCACGCACCGGGCGCGCCCACAGTGATGATCTACGGCCACTTTGATACGCAGCCGGTAGACCCGGAGGCGTTGTGGACGCATCCGCCCTTTGAGCCGGTGATCGAGGGAGACCGCGTCTATGCGCGCGGCGCGACCGACGACAAGGGCAACATGCTGGTCCCCATCCTGGCGACTGAGGCGTTGCTTCAGAGCGAAGGGCGGTTGCCGCTCAACGTAAAGTATTTCTTCGAGGGGCAGGAGGAGATCGGCAGCCCGACGCTGCCGCCCTTTGTAGAAGTGCACAAGGAACTGTTTGCCTGTGACCTGGTGGTGAGTTCGGACGGCGGGCAGTGGGCCGAAGACCAGCCAGAGTTGTCCATCGGCGCGCGCGGGCTGTGCGCCATCCAGATCGACGTCGTCGGCCCCAAGATGGACCTGCACTCGGGGTCGTATGGCGGGACGGTCAACAACCCGATCCACGCGCTGGCCGCGATCCTGGCTTCGATGCGCAGCCCGGAGGGAAAGATCCTGGTCGAAGGGTTCTATGATGATGTGCGGACCCTGACACCGGAGGAGAAGGCGCAGATTGCAGCGGTTCCATACGACGCCGAGGAGGAGATGGATCGCATCGGGATCGACGCCATGTTTGGCGAACCGGGCTACAGCGTGTTGGAGCGGCGTTGGGCGCGCCCAACGCTAGAGGTCAATGGCATTTGGGGCGGCTTCCAGGCCGAGGGGATCAAGACCGTGCTTCCGAGCGAGGCGCACGCCAAGATCACCTGCCGTCTTGTGCCGGATCAGAACCCAGTGAAGGTGGCGGATCGCCTGGTGGCGCATGTGGAAAAGGTGGCGCCTCCCGGCGTGACGGTGACTGTGCGCCGCTTTGACAATTCAGCCTTCCCCTATCTGATGCCCGCAGAACACCCTAGCAACCAGGCGGCGCGGCGTGTGCATCTGCAACTTTACGGCAAGGAGCCGTATTTTGTCCGCAGCGGGGGCAGCATCCCTGTCCTCAACATGTTCCTGAACAGCCTGGGCGCGTACACGGTCAACTTTGCCTTTGGGCTGCCGGACGAGAACATCCACTCGCCCAATGAATTCTGGCGGCTGAGCAGCTTTGACCGGGCGCAGAAGGGATACTGCCTGCTGCTGCATGAACTTGCTAAACCGGCCTGATGAGATGCAAGTAGTCAGCGGTGTTTTCAAGACGACCCGCCGCGGCGCGGGCGTGCTGCTCGACCCGGCCTTCTCTTTCCAGCGCGGCCCGGATGACGTGATTGTCCCGCCCGCGCTGGTCAAGCAGTATGGCCTGGTCGACGGCGCGCGCGTCGAGGGGGCCGCGCAGCGCGGGAAACAGGGCTTGACACTGGCGCGGGTAGAGAGCATCGGCGGTGCGCCGCCCGACGTATTTCGCCAGCGCACCCCCTTTGCGCGGCTGGTCGCCGTTGCACCGTTCGAACGGTTTGACCTGGGTCACAGCGGCGAAACCAGTATGCGCGTGGTCGATCTGATCGCGCCCATCGGCAAGGGCACGCGTGGGCTGGTGGTCGCGCCGCCCAAGGCAGGCAAGACGATCCTGCTCCAGCAGATCGCAGCCGCCATCCACGCCTACGACCCTACAATCCGGATCATCCTGCTGCTGGTGGACGAACGCCCGGAGGAGGTGACCCATTTCCGGCGCACCGTGCCGGGCGAGGTGCTGGCAAGTTCGAATGATCAAAGTACCGGCGAACATGTTGCCCTGGCGGAGTTGACGCTGGCGCACATCCGCGTCGAACTGGAGATGGGGCATGATGTCGTGGTGTTGGTGGACAGCCTGACGCGCATGGCGCGCGCCTTTAATCTGGAAGGCAGCGGCACGCGGCGCACGCTCACCGGCGGGGTGGATGCCGGTGCGCTGGAGATGCCGCGACGCTTCTTTGGGCTGGCACGCAAGATCGAGCATGGCGGGTCGGTGACGGTGATCGCAACCGCGCTGATCGGCACGGGATCGGCGATGGACGACCTGATCTTCGAGGAGTTCAAGAGTACTGGCAACAGCGAGATCGTGCTGGATCGCGAACTGGCCGAGGCGCGCATCTATCCGGCGATCAACTTGCTGGCGAGCGGGACGCGTCATGAGGAGTTGTTGTACAGCGAGGTCGAGATTGCACGCCTGGCCACGCTGCGCCGCTGGTTGGCAAAAGGCACGCCGCGCGCGGCGATGAACGGGCTGCTCAAGCTGTTGGCGCAAGTGCCCACCAACGCCGAACTGTTGGCCCGGTTGAACCCGCCGCCGGATTCGGCAGGTTAAGCGGGTGTACAGACCTGCGCCTGGCAGATGACGGGCGCAGCACATCCAATCGCTGATCAAGCAAACGGTGGGGCCGCTCACCAGATCACGGTCTGGTGAGCGGCCCGAGTGATTGGAGGGAATAGGGATAGTTTAGCGGATTGGCTATTCGACGGTCAGATCCAGCACTTCGCCGGTCTGCGCGTCGACCGTCACCGTGGCTGTGTTGCCGCCGCCGGTCAGCGTCACGGCCCACACTGTGCGACCGTCCACATTCCCCTGGGAAGCATTGGCGGATTCGATCTCTTCCATCAGCCAGGCATCCTGCACAGCCTCACGCGCAATACCGATTGCCTCGGCAATGCTGATCCGCGCCTGCGCGCCGCGCTCATCCTCCTCCTGCAAGGCTCGCGGGCGTTCGCCCAGGGTGACCTCT
>CAZYQJ010000554.1:0-4214 GCA_964649925.1 uncultured Litorilinea sp. | reverse complement strand
TCAACGGTACGGGGATTGGAGGCCGCTGCCGGGTGCAGGTACACCGGGCAGCGGGCGGACGGGTGCTGTGTGTCGTGGTGGTGTCGCATTGTGGTGGTCACTCTTGTTGGAGAAGAGTGGGTAAATGGTCACGTATCGTGTCCCTTGTGTCAATACGAAGGTTATCGAAATGTGTACTTTGGGGGTGCGAGCATGAAAAACCCCGCCGAAGCGGGGTTGGGTGTTGGGGTGAGTACGGTGGCTACTCGCTTTCGGGCATTCGGAAGTCTTCAGGCCCGAAGATGATGGCAGGCAGGTTGTATTCGCCCCAAGCGCTGCGACTTGTGATGCTCAGGATGTGTTCGCGTGTGGCGCTATAGAGCATGTTAGGTCCGCTGAACACAACGGCCTGCACGAACTCCTGGGTGCTGAGCTGCTGGCTTGATTTGAATCTGCCAACCGTCAGGATCGCGATTTCATAAGGGTCAGAGGGCGAGGCGGCGGGCACTTCGACAGCGAGCACCACTTGTAGGACCGGCTTGTCATCCTCCAGGCCCACCTGCTGCGGGATGGTGATGCTTACAACCGGCTCGCTCGCAGGTTCGTCGTGGTTTCGCTTGAACTCGATGTTCGCCTTGACCGTGGTCTCCGGGTAGAAGACCTGCTCAAGCGCAAAGGCGGCTTTCTGCATCGAATGCGGCCCTAATGTCATTCATGTCGGCGATGTTGGTTTTGGTCCTTTCGCGTACATCCACGCGCTGGCTGGTGCCAGGATGGTTCTCTAGCCAGCGCACGCTGGCGGTGCTGTCTGCCACATGGATATGCAGAGTTGCACCAACGGCATGGCTGAGTTTTACCATGGTATCGATGGTGAAATTGGTGTCTCCGCGCAGCGCCTTGGTGATGTAGGCATTGCTGGTTTCCAGGCGCGTGGCCAGCTCAGAGTTGGTGATGCCCTTGAGCTTCATCAGGCGGGAGATCCCCCTGACAAAATCCAGCTTGCATTTCTCGACACGGTAGCTGTGGGTTTTCCTGATCTCGTTCAGGCGGCTCTTGAAGGATCGGATCATGCCCATCACTCCTCTTCGATGAATATCAGGCTGCCCTGGGCCTTTGCCCGCAGATAGTCAGCCTTGACGCGCTTGGCGCGTTCGATCTCTCGCCGGGGCGTCTTCTGGTCCTTCTTGATGATGCCGTGCATGCAGATGACCACACGGTCTTCATCCTCGAACCAGAACAGACGAAGCCGGCCCTTGATGTACTCGTAGATCTGGTCACGCTGGTCCACATAGTGGCACTGCGCGGTGTTGAAATGGTCGGGGCCGTGCTCGCTGTGCTGCTCCATCATCACGATTAGGCCGTTTGCGCTGCTTTCAAAGCTGGCGGCCAATCCATTGAGGAACTCCTCCGTCAGCGACATCGAGCCTTTACCCAAGGGTGAAGTGATACGCCAGCGACCAGGCAGCAGCACCTTCAGCTCCACGGCAGCCTCCGGTGCAAGGAATTTAACCTATGGGTTAAGTTTATGCCACGGTTATTTGGCATTATGTGGCATTGTGTGGCGTTACTCGGCGTGAGGCAGGAATCCATCCCGGTCGACTGCTCCTGATCGCGGAAAACCTATAGAGCGCCGCCGTGCCAGACGATCCGTCCCAGGATCAGCAGGTGGCCGATCTCGGTATCCGACGCCACTTGGTCGGGATAGAGACGCTTGTCATCGTTGTCGCTACGGATGATCCAGCCTCCGGTGATGCCGCGCACCAGGCGCTTGATGATCAGCTCGCCGTCGGGCTTGAGCAGGGCGTAGATGCGGCCATCCAGCGGCTCGGTCTGGCTGAGGTCCAGCAGCAGGGCATCGCCGTCGCACAGGGTGGGATACATGCTCATGCCGCTGGCATAGATGACGCGCAGATTGGGGTCCTTCAGACCCATGCGCCGCAGCCAGTCGCGCTTGAACATCAGGCCACCACGCACCTCCACGTGGTCATTGGAATGGCCGTTGCCTGCAGAACCCTTGGCGGTGTACTGCGGGATGAGCGCGTGATCAAGGTGATCGACTGGTGTCGGGGAGGGGGACTTATCCGAAATGAGATCGAAGATGCTCACGCCCAGAGCCTTGGCTATGACCCTGAGGTCTTCGAGCGTTGGTTCCCTTGAGTCGCGCTCGTAGTTCCCGATCCGGGATTTCGATTCCCAGCCGCAGGCGGTCGCGAGCTGTTCTTGTGTCAGCCCGGCCTTATTCCTGAAATGAGCGATGCGCTGTCCGAGAGTCATGCGACGCAAAATAACACGTTGCGCAACCATGGCTCGCTCACGAAACGCTTGCCTTGGACACGTTTCGTGTCCAGAATGCGCAGCAACTTCTTTCACCATCCGATAAGAGCCATGAATCGCATCGCAGAGATTCGAGAGCGTGACCAGATCAAGCAGGGGGACTTGGCCAAAGAACTGGGATGGCAGCGCTCCCGCCTTTCGAACTATGAGAACAAGCGCCGCCAGCCAAGCCTGGCTGACAGCCGAGCCATTGTCGCTGCCCTGAATCGCTTGGGGGTCCGTTGCACCCTTGACCAGGTTTTCCCGCCGGCTCCTGCAGAGATCGTCACTGTTGAGCGCCGTGCGGGCGAGCGTCGGAAGGGGGAGCGAAGGGTTGCCGACCGGCGTATGACCGACTGCGCGGCTTAATAAAAAGCCGGGCGGTCGTGAAACCGCCCGGCCTTGCCCGACCCTCCAACAGAGTCGGGCACTGAATGCAGGCGGGGAGCCGCATTCAGGGTTTGGCAGGGGCCAATCCACCACGATCAAACCCCTGCCGGGTGCGACACAGCATATCGCGGAGCCAAGGATAGGCGATGTGATCTGACAAGGCTACGGCGATAAGAGGCCTTTATCGCCTGTTTGAACGCCCGGCTTGCCGGGAGGGTGCGGCCCTGGGTCGATACCCGTTAGATGGTAAGAGGCGCTCCACCACACCGCGACTCTTGCCGAGACACAGCAATGTCGTGCTTTCAGCCCGGGCTTGCCCGGGCTGATGCGGCGACAATACCGGGGAATTTTCGCCATGAGTCGACTCGACCTGCTGCCGGCCGCTGGGCCGGTACTCAATCTGCGGCAGGCGCTCTATCGCGCGTGCCGTGACCATATCGGCGGCATCAATGCCGTTGCCCTCACCATGGGGGTGTCCCCTGATGCGCTGGCCAAGGCCCTGAGCCCGAGCGACCTGCGCCCGATCCGCCCGGAGTGGGTGGAAGAGATCGTCGCCATCACCCTGGACCCGCGCCTGCTGGCTGCCCTGGTGCGCCCGGCCGGCGCCCTGGTATTCGTGCCGCGACCGGTGCCGGCCACGGGCGAGGCGCTGGCCAACCTGGGCCAACTGCTGCAGGCCGAAGCCGAGTTCGTGGGCAGCCTGCACAAGGGCGTGGCCGACAACCGCTGGGAGCGCCACGAGGTGGAAGAGCTGCGGTTCCACGCCAACAAGGTGATCGGCAAGATCCTCGGTATCGTCGCCGGCGCCGAGCAGGCGCTGGAACAGGGGGCGGAGGTTGTCAATGGCTGAACGCATTCCCCTGACGCTGGCTGACCTTGAGGAACTGCTGACCTATATCTCCCCGGATGACCGCGACATCTGGTGGGCGGTCGGAGCAGGGATAAAGGCCGAGTTCGGCGAGGCGGGCTTTGACGTCTGGGATCGCTGGAGCCAGGCAGGCGATGGCTACAAGGCGGCAGATGCTCGCTCCGTCTGGCGGTCGAACCGCAAGCGCGGCATCGGCATGGGTACGGTGATCAAGCTGGCTCGTGACAACGGCTGGTCCCCGCGTCGCGAGCCCATGACCAGGGAGGAGAGGCGGCGCCTGGCCCGGGAGGCAGAGGAACGCCGCAAGGCGCGCCAGGCCGAGCTGGAAGCTGACGAGGCGCGCCTGAAGGTCATGCAGGAAAAGGTGGCCGCCGCCTGCGAGCGCGTGTGGAACGAGCACTGCAAGCCCGAGGGCAAGAGTGCCTACCTGCGCAACAAGCAAGTGCCGGGCTACGGGGTCGGTTATGTGAGCCATGCGGTGCTGATCGCCATCGATGACGAGAAGCAGCGCGTCGATATCTTCGCCGGCCATGACGTGATCACCTGGTTCGAGGCCATGCCGGAGCCGCGCCCGGAGCACATCAGCTTCCTGCAGATCCGCAAGGGCGATGTGGTGATTCCGCTGCGCGATGAGGCCGGCAAGCTGTGGAGCCTGCAGGTCATC
>CAZYQJ010000553.1:0-4218 GCA_964649925.1 uncultured Litorilinea sp. | reverse complement strand
GGTACAGGCGGCAACTGTGCCACGGCGTTCTGTGCCGCGCAGGGAAGCGCCACGGCAGCGACCGGCGCTGCATCTGCTGTTGGATAACTGGCGCAGCCTGTTCAATGTCGGGTCGGCCTTGCGTACAGCAGATGGGGCCGGGGTGGCGCACATCCATTTGTGCGGGATCACGCCCACGCCAGCCCATCGCAAGCTGGCGAAAACAGCGCTCGGCGCAGAGTCTGCGGTGGCGTGGTCCTATGCACGCAATGCGGCTGTGACCGCAGCGGCGCTGCAAGCCGAGGGAAAGGCGATCTGGGTGTTGGAGGGGGGACCGCAGAGCAGGCCGCTGTGGGAGTGCAGGCTGCCGGAGGCGTGCCCGGTGGTGCTGGCGGCGGGCAATGAGGTGGCCGGTGTGGACCCGGCGCTGGTCGAGATGGCCGACCGGGTGGTGTATGTGCCGATGGTGGGCATCAAGGAATCGCTCAACGTTGCGGTGGCGCTGAGCATAGCCGTCTACTGGCTGGTAGGACAGGCGCATGGTGAGGGGAATGCCTGGATCGGGGAGGCGAAAAAAACGATTTAACACGCACTTGACACTAGGGGCCACTCTCTGATATCTTTGATCTAACACCGTCGAAGTTGCACTGAGATAAGACCCCGACCACATGTACGGTCTCGGCTCCCAACTTAAGCCTACGCAACTTTCTCAGGCCTTGATCGGCCGGTCATCTATCATGTCGTATTGGCGATTCCTGCTTAAAACCTTTTATACCACCCTACCGCTAGCGAGGAGAGAAGATCGAGTAGCCGCAGCAGGGGGTCTACTGATTTAAGCTCTAGGTAATCGATCTGCACTTTGGTTCTGCCCCCAACCTAGAGGGTGTAAGATTCGCTTCCTTCTAGTTCCCTTCCTTGCCGGCACCGCCGGCACCTGACTCACGATGACTCGAACTAGTCAACCCAGGAGGTACAAGTGAGTAAGTACATACTTTCACGACGCGATTTCTTAACGCAGTTGGGGTTGGTGACTGCGGGGGGCGTTCTGGCCTCTTGCGCTGCGCCAGGCGCCCCATCATCCCCTGGCGCTGGACCGGTGGCCTCTGAGGATACAGCCGTCACCGCGCCGGGTGCAGGAGTGGGCGAGGTTGCGCCCGGCGTGCCGCGTGCCGAAACGTTGATCCTTGAAGACCCGTCCGGCCGCAATACGCCGCCAGAGGATTTCAACCGCTGGCGAACCCCGGCCCCGCTGACTTGGTCCAACGGATTCCAGCAGTTGGCTCTGGATGCGCTGTGGTACATTGACCCTGACGAAGGCATTGACGGCGTCTGGGACAACTCGTTGGCGGCGGAGAAGCCGATCTACAACGAGGACTTTACCCAGATGACCGTGAAGCTGCGCCAGGGCATCTACTGGAGCGACGGCGTGGAGTTCACGGCGGATGACCTGATCTACACAGTTCAGGTTCAGAAGGACAACCCAGGGTTCTCCTACCACGGCCAGTTCAGCCGGTACGTGGAGAGCATGGATAAGCCCGATGACTACACGGTTGTCTTCAACCTCACCGAGCCGAACTCCCGCTTCCATGCGCCCTTCACTGTGCGCTGGAACGCGTGTTTCATGATGCCGAAGCACATCTTCGAGCAGCAGGAGGACCCGGTCGCCTTCACGTTCTTCCCGCCCACCAGCTTGGGTGCGTATGTCCTGAAGGACCATGACCCCAATGGCGACTGGTACATCTGGGAGCGCCGCGAGGACTGGGAGCGCACGACGCTGGGACGCTTCGGCATGCCCGCGCCCAAGTACGCCATGTACGTCGCCCCCGGCCCGAGCGACAAGAAGGTGATGGCGCAGACCGCTGGCGACCTGGACGTGATCCACGACATGGCGCCAGAGGGCATGATTACGCTGGCGCGAACCAACCCGACCTCTCGAGGCTGGTTCGACACGTTCCCGTGGGCGCACCCGGACCCGACACTGCCTGCGGTCATCTACAACCACGAGCGACCCTTCCTCGGCGACCGCGATGTGCGCTGGGCGCTGACCCTGGCGATCGATATCGTGCGCGTGGCGATGGCTTCGTACCGCGGCGCGGCCACGATTTCGGCGATCCATGTGCCGCCGACCGGCATGTACCCGCAGTACTACTTTGACCCGCTGCAGGACTGGCTGAATGACTTCGAACTGGATCTGGGCAACGGCGAGATGTACAAGCCGTACGACCCGGATGCCGCCATGAAGATCGCGGATGCGGCGCGCGAGTCGTTGGGCGACCTAGTGCCCACCGACCCCGAACTGATTCGCAAGAACACGGGCTACGGTTGGTGGAAGCATGACCTCGAAGCTGCTGAGAAGTTGCTGCTGAAGGCGGGCTTCACGCGCGGCGGCGACGGCAAGTGGCTGCGGCCCGACGGCGAACCGTTCCGCATCGCGCTGCTGGCTGAAGGCGACACACGCGCCGTCATGGGGCGTGGCGCGGCGATGATTGTCGAGAACTGGATCGAGTTTGGCGTGGATGCCATCCACGACACGCGCGACAACGCCACCCGCGCCCAGATGACCGGTATCGGCGACTATGACGCCGAGTTTGGCTGGACGATTGAGACCTGGGGCGGGCATCCCGACCTGTTCTTCTTCCTCCAGACCTGGCACTCGGACCTGTATGTGCCGAGCGGTCAGCAGGTGGCCGGCAAGAACCGGATGCGCTGGCGACACCCGGAACTGGACCGGATCATCGAGGAGATCCAGAAGATCGACTTCGACGACCCGAAGGGTATCGAACTGGGCATCGAGTTCCTCAAGATGGCCACGGTCGAAATGCCGACGACGCCAGTCATGTCTTATAATGTGTTTACCTGCTGTGATGAGCGGTATTGGGAAGGGTTCCCGACATCGGACGACCCGTACGCCAATCCCGTCCCCAACTGGGCCAACAGCAGATACATGTTCGTCAAGATCCGACCGAAGACACAGGCATAGTCTTTGGATTGGGTTCCCCTGGGGCGAGCCCCAGGGGAACCCATATAGTGCCTGGAGGGCCAGACGTGCGTAAGTTTGTCGTAAACTACCTTATCCCCCGCATATTCCAGTACCTTCTTGTGATCTTCTTGGGTGTGACCCTCACGTTCATCATACCACGTCTGTCGCCTGTGGACCCGGTAGAGGCGCAGGTCAACCGTGTCTTGATGAGCGGGTCGATGACCGATCCGGATGCCGTCATCGCCATGCGCGAGGCGCTGACCGAGATGTATGGGCTAGAGGGCAGCACGTTACAGCAGTATTTCGCCTTTTGGGGCCGCCTGCTGCGCGCTGACCTGGGGCCATCGCTGGCCTGGTTCCCGACGCCGGTGAGTGCGCTTTTGGCCAGGGCGATGCCGTGGACCTTTGGCCTGCTGATTATTTCGATCCTCATCTCGTGGGTCGTGGGCAACATCTTGGGGGCGCTTGCCAGCTACTATGAGAAAAATATCGGGATTCAGATTGTAGATGTGTTGAGCCAGGCGGTACGGCCCATCCCCTACTATATTGTGGCCCTGGTACTGCTTGTGTTTTTTGCGTACTACTGGCCCATCTTCCCCTTTAGCGGCGCGTATCCGCCTGGGACGCGGATAGCGCTCACCCCGCAATTCATCATGACGGTCATCTACCATTCGGTGCTCCCGGCGGCAAGCCTGATCCTGGTGGGGTTGGGCGGCTGGTTTATCGGGATGAAGGCGTTGGCATCGAACATCATCTCGGAAGATTATGTGGTCTACGCTGAAAACGCAGGGTTACGCAAGAACCGGATTCTCTCGCAGTACATTGTGCGCAACGCCCTGCTGCCGCAGATTACGGGGCTGGCGCTGCAGATCGGCCTGATCTTTAGCGGGGCCTTGATCATGGAGGTGGTCTTTGGCTATCCGGGCATGGGGACGCTTACCTTCCAGGCGGTGCTGGCGAATGACTACTCGTTGATCATGGGGATTACGCTGCTATCAATCGTAGGGGTGGCAACGATGGTATTGCTTCTGGACTTTATTTACCCGTTATTTGACCCGCGGGTACGCCACCAATAGGGCGTGAACATGTACACAGTATTCCGAGATTTACTCAAGTACGACCGCCGCTTTCGCGTGGCCTTTGTCTTTCTGCTGATCGTTTTGATCATGTCTTTCCTCAGCCTGGTTGCGCCGGAAGACCCGAGGAAGACGTTCATGGTGCCGCAGGACCTGCCGCCCTCGTGGGAGCATCCATTCGGC
>CAZYQJ010000552.1:0-4223 GCA_964649925.1 uncultured Litorilinea sp. | reverse complement strand
ACACCCACGACATCTTCCATGTATCCGGCGACCAGAAATCAGTGCAAATATCGGCCATGGCCTCTGTTCTGGAGCATGTGCTGCGGGTCTACGAGAACCGGCCGGTTGACACCGAAGAAATCCGCGCCCTTGCAGGCTATTTGGATATGCTATCGGATGACGTACCGGTGTTACGGGCCAGCGTCGCCGCCATCCTGTCGGCAATTTACATACGCTATTGCCGGTTCGAAGAGGCCGTCGCTGCGGCCGATACCGGACGTGCGGCGCTGACCGGCATCGAAGCGGACAGCGTCTCCTTCTATCTACGGATTACCGGCGCCATAGCCGCCCTTAGAATCGGTCAGATGCGCGAGGCCAGCCTGCACGTGGAACGCGCCATCGAAATCGCGCACAAGCTGTTCGATCCGAAAGGAAAGGACATGGCGACCGCGCTGATTCTAAAGGCGCAGTTGCACTATGAGGCCAACGAAACCCAGGCCGCACGCAGCACGTTGAGCCAAGCGCTGGAACGGAGTATTCTGCTCATCGGCTGGTTTGACATCTACGCCGCAACTTTTGATACCGCAGCGGCGGTGGCAGCAGACAGCCAAGACCCGGACATGCTGGCCGACATCCTTCATGAAGCCGAAAGTATTGCCCGGGTACGCAACTTGGCGCCACTGCGCGATCTCGGTCATGTGCTGCGGTTGCGCGAAACGACTCGCGCCGGGGACTACCAGACAGCTATGGAGTTGCTGAATTCAGACCCGATGCAGGCCCTGCTCGCTTCGGCCAACGATCCTGCCCAGCCAAGCAGCCTGCAAGTGCAGACCCAAGGCCTGCTTGAGGCGGCCCGGCTCATGGCCGTGCTGGGACGCTATCGGGAGAGCGAAAACTATCTTGGTAAGGTCGATGGGGGGCACATAGAAGCAGGCGACATCGGAACCCGCCTAACCTACAAGATACTGAAGATGACCACGGCATTTCATCTTCGCCGCCATGCGGAAGCCTGCGATCATCTGCGCGTTGCCGTATCCATCGGCCTCAACTCCGGCATGACCCGCCGCCTGATAGAAAACAAAGATCAGATCATTAACGTCGCCGACTGGATGAAACGGGTGGGACGGCCATTGCCTGGCAAAGCCGGGGCATTCATAGAAAATCTGCGTCGGCAGCATGATGGGTGCTGGCCAGCTGCGCCGGCAGCACGGCCACGCATCAGGTCGCCACATGACGAGTTCCATGCAACTTCCGGTCTAAGCCCCCGGGAAATCGAGGTGCTGACACTGTTGTCAGACGGTCATTCCAGTAAAGAGATTGCCGCACGCCTGCACATCAGTGACGGAACGGTCAAGACTCATCGTAAGAAAATCAACGCCAAGCTGGGCGTCAGTTCCCGCTCCGGTGCCTTGGCCATTGCCCGAAAGATGATGATCATCTGACCCCTTGAGAGGGCCGCCGCTTTAAGCATTCCTATTCCGCGCCCAGCAGTTTTTCAAGATTGGCGCAGACAAATTGCATGTTGCGGACCGACATGGCCGCCGCTTCCGCATGCGAAACGCCAACAGGCACCATTCTGGCTTCAAACAGAATGACGGAGTGTGAGACGGCTTTGGTCACAGACATGCTGCCCCGGTAGCCTGCCCATGGCAGCGCGTTGGAATCCACAAGCGTGTAGGCGTAGGTGCGGCGTTCGGCATCATAGGCTTCCAGCCGCTCCACCAGCACGCCGCTGCCGAGATGGCCCTGTAAGTGAGACGTGCGCAAAGCGCCAGCGTCCCTGCCGGTAATCTCCACCCGATCGACGAAGCCTTCGCCCAGGGATTCGTTGGCCCAGTCGCCGAGTAGAGACCACACGGCCTCGGGAGAATGTGCTGTGCGGCAAACCACGGTGACCGTGGCGTAGGCGCCATCAATGCCGGTGTATGTCACGATATCGCTACGCACCGGCTCTGCCACCGCCGACGCCGCCGTCAGGAACAAAATTAAACCTACGAAACACCGCATCCGTCTCTCCTTTTTCGTATCCTGCCGCTCAATCTGCCATGCTTGCAGCCGGCGTTGTTCCCACAAAGGTTGCCATGTCAAAATAATCACGCCACGCCGTGACGCGGCCATTTTCAACCTCAGCCACCGTCACAACCGGCAGGCGAATGCGGCGGCCGTTCAGTGTGAACTGCTCGACACGTTCGGCCATGACCAGATTACCCTGGGCAATGATATTTCTGACATCGTGCGCAACATCACTTGGGGTGCCGGTTTCCGCCAGGAAGCGCCGCACAGCGGCTTTGCCCTGAACGGGTTCGGTCGGCATGTTTTGGAAGACGGCATTGTCATCGAACAACTCCAAGGCCCGCTCCACGTCCCAGCTTCGGAAAGCGTCAATGACTTCTTCCACGACTTGGATGGGGTCCATTGCCTTGCTCCTTGATAGTTCAGAACCGTGCCGAAGCTGTTACGCCATATTGACGCCCCACATTGGTGGCGACGGCATCGCCGCCGAGAAGCGCCAAGGCGCCGACCTGGTTCTGACTGAACGCGCTCACTGCCCACCGTTTGTTGGTCAGGTTGCGGCCCCACAGCGACAGCGACCATGATTCGCTGTCAACCGATAACCGGGCGTCGACCCAGCCATGGGTGGGTGAATAAACCGTATTATCCACTTCCCAGCGTACCTTGCCAACCTGATAATAGTCGGCGCGCAACGTGGCGGTAAGATCGCCGACACCCAGCGCCATCTGGTACTGCCCGCCAGCGTTCAGGTTATAGGATGGTGTATAGGGCACCTTGTTGCCGCTGTAATCCTGGGGGCCGGCAAAATTCGTGACCAGGAATGTCCCCATCTGGGCATCGGTGAGTCCATAGCCGAAATCGAAGCTCAATCCTTCGGCGGGGCGCACGGCGACTTGCACCTCGAAACCCTTCACATCAACCTTGGGAATATTGAACGTCACTTGTGACAGGGACGGCAACAGGGCGAATTCCTGCTTGTTCTTGTAGTCGGTGGTGAAAGCTGCCGCGTTTACAGTCAGTTGGCCGTCCAGCCATTGGGTCTTGACGCCCGCTTCGTAGGAGGTGGTTGCCTCGGGCGCATAGATGCCCGGGAAGAAGTCCGTCGGTCCGGGGATCGGATTAAACCCGCCTGTCTTGAAACCCTGCGCATAGGTGACATAAACCATCTTCTGCGGCGCCAGTTCGTACGACACCGACACTTTCGGCTGCCATTTGTCAAACTTGGCGCTGGCCGCGCGCAAGAGGGTGCCGGTATCAAGCAGAGATAACACCTCGTTACGCTTATCGCGGTCATACCGCAACGCCGCGGTGACCTCCAGGCGATCTGTGACATCAAAACTCGCCTGCGCAAAAGCCGCCGTTTGTTTGGCGTTGGTGATACTCAGGAAGTTGGGTGACCCCACGGCGCTCAGCAGATCTTCCTTCTCGCGATGGGTGTCCTGATAGAACACGCCCGCAATCCAGCGAAAACGATCCGTACCGGGCGACGTGAACCGCAGTTCCTGCGTGTAGACTTCAAGCCGGATCGGTTGCCCGACCGGCTGAAGAAACGCCACAGGGAGAAAGTCGACATCGGCCAACCAAAATTTCGTATAGTGGTCGTAGCCGCTGATCGATGTAAATGTGCCAAAATCCGCCGCGTAGTCGATTTTGGCCGAAGCCCCCCACCATTCGCGCCGGGAAAAATTCGGATAATCACTGGTGGGATCCACCATTGCCGCCTTACCCAGGCGTCCGCCGGTCAGATGCGTTGCATCGAAGAGGGAGAAATAGGAAGCGCCGCCATTTTCTTTCACCCAGTTGCCGCGCAGATCCACGGTGAGGGCATCGGTCACATCCGTTATGACCCGGGCGCGCACATTGGCCGATTCGAAGAAATCCATGGGCTTGTTCTGTGTCGGATTGAAAATAAATCCGTCGGTATCGCGGTAAGAACCGGCAACCAGTCCCCGTACCTTGGGACTGCCCAGCGGGCCGGTCACAAGTCCGTCGAGCCGGTAGCTATCTCCATTGCCGTATCCCGCCTCGAACCGCCCTTCGAGCGTGTCCGAAGGCGACTTGGTGACGACATTGAACACGCCGCCGATGGCGTTTTTGCCATAGAGCGCTCCCTGCGGTCCTTTAAGAATCTCGATGCGCTCGATTCCGAACAGATCGGCCGTGAAGAATTCCGTATCGGCCAGCGCCACGCCGTCGACAACGAACGCAATGGACCCTGCCTGGTTCCGGTT
>CAZYQJ010000551.1:3669-4230 GCA_964649925.1 uncultured Litorilinea sp. | reverse complement strand
CTTGGCAACATCGCCAGGCCAGTATCTAACTGCGGCCATTCATTGACTGTAGACCAAGTCACCAGTAGGTGGTTCCCGGGGTGAACAATCTCCGGAAAATGTTCATGCTTTTGTCAAGACATCCCTATTTCTAAAGCCAGCTAATCCAAGCCCCGTCAGTAGTAGGGAAAGGCACAGCAGCCAAAACAACGGAAGTAGCGGCAAATTTGAAACATCAAGCGTATAGTGGGTATAGGAGAAGGGAGAAACACGCATTGTTGACCAGTCGATGATCTGAGCTTCCCAGGCAACCTCCAATAGAGTAAACGATAACCAAACTACCCATCCCAATGCTGTTACCCGTGGCCATAGGCCATACAGTAAAGCGGCTATACCCAGCAGTACCCATACAGAAGGAGCCTTTGAAACGCTCATGGCAAAAATGGGCCAAAATTTACCGCTTACATCGCCCACTGCAACCCCATAGACCAGTCCCCCGACAGTGCCCATGGCAAGCAGCAACGCAGTAGAACCCAAAGATGCTACGACTAAATGGCTGCTCATCCATCGAATTCGACCGAC
>CAZYQJ010000551.1:0-3659 GCA_964649925.1 uncultured Litorilinea sp. | reverse complement strand
GACATCAGATAGATGCCGATACTGATAAAGACATAACCCAACCCCACCGCATCAGTCCAATCGGCGCCGCCCAGGTTCGACAGCCAATCACTCATTCCTCCGGCATCGGACAAACCGGGAGAGATGCCTGCAAACACGACAATATACAAAACGGTCCCCACCAGCCAACCGGTAAAGCTTCTTTGATGTAGCCTCCAGGCCAACGCTAAAGGGGTGGAGAGATGGGGAGTTGCTTCCGGGGGGCCGGAACGGGCCAAGAGCACACCCGCCCCCAGATCTCTGCGCATGGAAAGCACATAGGCGATGATCGTGGGGATGGCCGCCGCAGCGGCACAATATAGCAGACTCAAGCCATAATTTCCGGCAAATGGTTGGGTCACCCGCTGCCATGCCATAGGCGTCACCCATCGCAATGCAGTAAAGCCGCCGCCGAAGTTATTCATAATCGCCATCAGCATGCCCACGCCCAAAGCGGCGATACCAATGCCTCGGGCGATTTCGCTGTCATCTCGGAGTTGAACACCCAAAGCGCCGATTCCGGCAAAAAAGCACCCAATCGCCGACAGGGTCACTCCAAATAGGAAGGAACCATTTGCCGCACCGCCAAGCCCAATCACGGTCACGGCAATCAGTAACCCTGAGGCCAGGTTTCCGGCAACAGTCAGAATCAGTGCAGCAGTCAGGTTGGCATGGCGGCCTACGACATGGGCGCGAATCAACTCGCTACGACCTGTTTCTTCATCCGTACGGGTGTGGCGAATTACGGTAAACTGGCTGCTGATTCCCATAGTCAGTGCGAGCAGTGAGATCGTCCGCCACACAATAGCTCCTGGAAGGTCAATAGACATAACCGGCCCAAGAACCGCCGAAACCAAAGGATCGTTGTTAAACTCAGTCAGGGCACGCTGCAGTCCTTGGCTCTGGCTGTCCATGGCAATGAAAGTAGCCGCATTTGCCAAAACCAGAATCACAGGCAGGAAGATTCCGATGGGCAGCATGAAGCGATCCCGGCGCAGAAATAGCCGGAGGAGGGTTCCGGTACCCGCAAAATCACTGGCCTTCATCTCAGGTTTCCTCCGTTTTCCCGGATATCATCGCCATAATGGCGCATAAATAGCTCCTCCAAGCTGGGCGGTTCCACCGTTAAAGACTGGATCCCCAGCGGCAGCAGTACCTTCATCACCTCGGTCATGGCACCAGAGTCCACAGAGAAACGGTACCTTAGCTCATCTTGTGACAGATCATGTACGCTCGGCAGGCTTTCCAGCCCAATGGCCGGGCGACCGGTTTCCACTTTAACGGTAGTACGGGTTAGATGCTGAAGTTGCGACAGCGTTCCTGATTCTACAATTTCCCCCTGCCGAATAATACTGACCCTGTCACAAAGGGTCTCCACCTCTGACAGGATGTGGCTTGAGAGGAGCACGGTCTTGCCAGCCTCTTTGACCTCGGCGATGCATTCCTGAAATACAATCTCCATTAGGGGATCAAGCCCTGAAGTAGGCTCATCCAATAGATACAATTCCGCTTCACAGGAAAAGGCGGCCACCAACGCGACCTTCTGCCGATTCCCTTTGGAATAGGTACTGCTCTTTTTGGTGGGATCGAGTTGGAAACGCTCTAGCAGTTGTCTTTTTCGAGCCACATTAAGCCCGCCATGCAGCCGCCCAAGTAGGTCAATGATTTCGCCTCCGGACAACTCAGGCCACAGCGTAACATCGCCGGGAACATAGACAAGCCGGTGATGCAGTTCCACAGCATCCTGCCAGGGATCTCCGCTGAGCAGCGTGACTTCTCCCGACGTTTTGCGCAATATCCCTAGCAAGATGCGGATCGTTGTAGACTTTCCAGCACCATTGGGACCAATAAACCCGTGGACTTCCCCTTGCTTCACACGAAGATCAATGCCTTTTAGGGCCTTCGTCTTGCCAAAGGATTTGGTCAGCCCTTGGCAATAGATCACGCACATGTTCAACCTCATGCTTTGGATATTTTGTAGTAATTACCTGTACTTACTCTATATTATCTAAATGCAGGGCTTTTGTCAATATGTTTTAGATATTTTGTATTGATCTCATCTAATAAATATAGTACTATTGGGAGGGGGTGAAACTAGATGAACGGATATGAACGTAGAACAAAGCTGAAGAGGGATAAAATACGCACTGCCGCTTTAGAGCTCTTTTGCAGGTATGGTGCAGATAAAACCACTGTCAATGATATTGCTCAAAAGGCAGGGGTGTCGCCTGCTACCATTTACAACTATTTTGGGAGCAAGGAAGGCTTGTTTAGGGAGACGATTATCAACTTCCTTGAAAGCAACTGGAAGATCAGGAAAGAGTTGTGGGAAAGCAACCTGCCTTTTCCTGAAATATTGAGGCGTGCCCTATCCATGAAGGATGAGTTCATCGATCAAGTAAATGTGGAGCATCTAGGACCATTGCTGAACGGCGATCCGGAGGTAAGGCAGCTGATCGAGGACTTTTACAAACGCAGATATCCTGACGTCGTACGCAAGTTTATTGAAAAAGGTCGTAGGGAGGGATATATACGCAAAGATATATCGATTGAGGCGGCCACGCTTTACCTAAGGACTATTTACCAAAACGCAGTTCAGCAGCCTGAGATCCTGGAGAGTAGAAACAAGGATCTGCTGAACGAGTTATATGATTTAATGTTATATGGGTTGGCGGGACAACCTATAGTTGATCAGGCGGAATAAGTTGTAGTTTGTCAGGGCTTTTCAAACGTGGACTCCTTTGTGGTTGTGACTTGCTTGGTTAGCAAACACAAGTCTACCCCCAAGGGAGTCCGTTTTTATTTCCCATCATGACTTTTGATTTGCCCTGCTGGGGGCATTGAACTGGTGGATGAGCTTGCTGCCGCTTTAAGAGCTGCGCTGCCCGTACAGCTTGACAATCTGCTCGGCGTGATCCAGCACGGTGCAGCGCAGGGCCAGGGGTGCAAGGACTTCGACGCCGCTGCCGCAGGTTAACAGGCGGCTACGCGCTTCCTCCAACGACCGAAAGGATACGTCAACCGTGATCCAGCCGTCGGCGTCCGGTGGGCTTGCCTGTGCCAACGCCGCGGCCACCGCCTGACCGGCGTAGTGAGGCAGCACGGAGATGAAGTGGGGCGCAACGCGCAGGGTCACGCGGTACAGCCTTTCCTCGCGCCCGGCGCACCATGTTTGCCAAAAATGCACCAGGTCGAAGTCGGCAGGCCGCGCACAGGGTTCGTCCAGCAATTCTGCACCGAGCAGATCGTTCACCCGATGCACGCGTGGCGGGCCGCCGCAGGCGTAGACCAGATACCACTCCCCTTCCTTGGCAACCAGCCCCAGCGGATCGACGCAGCGTGTGAATGTCGGCCCGATCCAGGCGGGATAGGTGATGAGGATGCGGCGATCCTCTGTGACAGCGCGGTGACTCGTCTTGAGATGGGGCGCGGGGGCATCGGGTTGATCGCGCCAGGTGGGGTCTAAATAGAAGCGTTGCCGGATCGCCTCTTCGTTGGCGCTGAACGCGGCGGGTAGAGATGCAGCCAGTTTGCGCAGCGCGGCCCTCAGTTCGTCGCTGACCCCCAGATCCACCAGGGGGGAGGGGATGGTCAACATAAACAGCGCGCGCACCTCGCCTTCAGATAGGCCGGTGAGCGTC
>CAZYQJ010000550.1:3991-4261 GCA_964649925.1 uncultured Litorilinea sp. | reverse complement strand
CGTTAAAGCTGTTGCCGGTCTGCTGAACTGCCTCACATGCCCCCTCCCAGGTGACGGAGGGAGGCACGTTGTAGCCGCTGGGGTGTGCGCCGATGCCGTCGGCGTAGTTCGCCAGCCCATTTTGATACATGCCTTCCAGATAGGCAAAGTCATCTATGGCAAACGGCGGGTTGGAACCGGCGGGCGTCAGCGCGCCGCTGATCACCATCATCGAGGGGCAGGCCCCTTTGATCGCCCCATAGGCCGCGGCGAGCAGCCGCATGTACTCTG
>CAZYQJ010000550.1:0-3981 GCA_964649925.1 uncultured Litorilinea sp. | reverse complement strand
TAGGTGTTAGGGTCGGCCGGAGGACCCCCCACGCTGCCGTCAAAGCCTGGTTCGCGCGCCCATTCTGGCGCATTCACCACACTGAACAGCACGTTGATCCCGCGGTTGCCTGCGTCGTTGACCAGGCCATGAAGTTCGCCAAAGCCAACTGCCCCCGGCTGCGGCTGGAAGAGCCGCCACTCGACCTGCTGCTTGACCCAGTTGAAGCCCATGTCGCTGATCGCGTTCAGCGCGCCGCCTGCGCCGCCGCCTAACATGTGCGCCTGCACGCCGTAGCCAAAGGATCCTCCCCCCGCGGGCGGCGGGGCAGCGACCACCGGCGGCGCGGACGCCGCGGCGACATTGGTTTCCGCCACTTCTGGCGCGGGCGGCTGCGGCAGATCCTCCTGTGCCAACACCGCAACCGACTCCAGGGGCCCTGCCGTCGTGGTCAGTCCAGCGAACAGCCATCCCGGCTCACTCTGCCCATCTACGTTCACACGATACCACTGGCTGTCAGCCGTTTGGCCCGTGATCTCCAGCGCAGTGCCCGCATCGACACTGGTCAGCACTGCAAAACCCGTGCCCGGCCCCGAACGCACATTCATGCGCGCCGGTTGTGTATAGGCTGTGGGCACGGTGGGCGTGGCGGCAGGCGTGGGGACCGCAGTCGGCGTGGCCGGTGCAGCGGTCGGCGGCAGAGTGGGGGTCGGCGCGCTAGGTGCGTCGCGGGTCACAGCGACAAGCGGGCTGGCTCCCTCCGGGTCCGAGGCAGGCTCCTGGGTGGGTGTGGGCGTGGGCAGCAGGATCAGGGGGTCTGCGCCGGGCGCGCGATCCGCTGCCGCCGTGCTGGGTGAGGCCGGTGCAAGCAGCGCCAGCGCACCCACGCGGCCAGCCTGTGCGGCGGTCGGCGTGGTGACGGCTACGCGCGGTGAATTGCCTGCATCCAGGCGGACAAACTCCGCAGCCGTCCAACCCTCCGCATCACCCGTCGCGACCTGATACCACGCGCCGTCATCGCTGGCGGCAAGCACTTGAACCGGCGTGTCCGGGTCCAGCTTGGCAACCACCTCAAACCCGGTGCCGGGGCCGCTGCGTACATTCAGACGGCTGTCTTCGACGATGACCACACCGGGCGCGGGCAGGTCGGCAGTTTGGGCAAAAAGGGGAGTTGACAACAAGACCAACAATAAGAGGATCAGCCAAAGGCTAGGGAAGAAGCGTGCGTGAGTTCGGGTCATCACAACCGTTTTCCTCTACATCGGCGAGATGAATCGACGGCCAGAGCGGCCACCGAAGATGTATACCATGAGGCCAAGGCAAACGCTAGGGCGACGGAACCGTCGCCCTAGCGGTCAACTTCACATCAATTGAGTCCCCAAGAGGCCAGAGCGTCACCAGGGATGCCGCTTATTTGGGCATATCCCTCAGCGCGTTGTAGACCGGCAGCGGTTCCCAGCCGGGGCCGACGATCCCCCACTGCGCCTTCTCGGTCCCATCGGCAACCACGCGGAAGTTGAGGTTCCACAAAAACGCCGGACCCACCCAGCCCCAAGCACGCATCATCTCGTAGGCTTCCACCGTCCATGCCGCCTGCTCCTCAAAGGAGTTGTCATTGGCGTAAGCATAGCGCGGGTCAAATGCGCCGCCCGCTGCCCAGCCGAACTCAGTCGGCCAGATCAGTTTATTGCTGTCGCCATAGACATTCATGATGTTGCGGTAGCCTTCCATCGTGCTGCGGAAGCTCCACGAATGGTGCGGCGAATCGCAAGCGCCGTTGAAGCTGTTGCCCGACTTTTGGATCGCCTCACACGCCCCCTCCCAGGTGACGGAGGGAGGCACGTTGTAGCCGCTGGGGTGCGCGCCGATGCCGTCGGCGTAGTTGTTCAGCCCGGCCTGGAACATGCCCTCCAGATAGGCAAAGTCGTCCATGGCGTAGGGCGGGTTGTTGCCCGCAGGCGTCAGCGCGCCGCTGATCACGTACATCGACGGGCACGCCGCCTTGATTGCGGCATAGGCCGGAGCCAACAGCGCCACATATTCGCCGGGGTTCAGAGGTTTGTTGCCCCATTCATAGTGCAGGTTCTGTTCGTTCCAGACCTCAATGGCCTTGAGCGACGACCCGCAGTATTTCCCTGCCAGCGCGCCCACAAAGGCCGCATAGGTGTTGGGGTCGGCGGGCGGGCCGCCCACGCTGGCATCATGGCCCGCTTCGCGCGCCCACGCCGGGGCGTTGACCACGCTAAAGAGCAGGCTCACCCCCGCGCCATTGGCGGCGTTGATGATCCCTTCCATCGACCCCCAGTCAATCGACCCCTGACTGGCCTCAAAGACGCGCCATTCGATCTGCTGCTTGACCCAGTTGAAGCCCATGCCGGTCGTCATCGCCATGACCTGGCCCGCCTGGTCGTTGTGGACCATGTGCGCCTGGACGCCATAGCCAAAGCCCCCACCGCCCGAAGGCGGCGGCGCAGCAACCACTGGCGGCGCGGACGCGGCGGCATCGCCCCCACCACCCTCCGCCGGGGCTTCCGCCACCGGTGCAGGCGGTTCGGGGATCTCTGCAGCTACGGCCACGCTCCCTGTATCGCCGGATGCGGTCACCAATTGGCCGATGACCCACGCCTTCTGGCCGTTGGCATCCAGCTCCCACCAGGTGCCGTCTTCGTTCTTGCCGGTCACATCATAGCGAGTGCCCGGCGCTAGCTGCCCTACCACCGGATAGTTGGTCCCCGGCCCTTCGCGCAGGTTGACGACCTGCCCGCTGACCAGCGTTACGCGGTCGGTTGGGGCCTCAGGCACGGCAGGATTGGCGGCTGTATCGACGGCTGCGGTCTGCGCTTCCGGTGCAGATAGCCCCAGCGAACGCGCGCCTTCTTCAGCGTCGGCCTCGGCGAGAGCAGCTTCTGCAGACGCGTCTGCGGCGGCGGTCTGGGCGCCTTCACGCCGCAGCGCCACCTGGGTCGTCTGTGGTGTGCCCAAGGCTTGACCGGCGCTGTTCACCACCTGCGTATCCACACGCAATTCCTGGCTGCTTGCCGGGGCGTTGATGGTCACCGCGGGGTCATCCAGCGGCCGCACTTCCTGGGCCACCATATTCCCATCGGGGCCATAGACGCTGTAGACCACCGAAAGCTGGTTGGCGACGCCATCCAACGGCGCGCCTTGCTGGAACTGCAGCAGCACATTCCACAGGCTGGGGTCTACGTCCTGCGCCTGGTCTGCGTTCAGGGTGACGTTGCGGACGTTGTAGCGCTGGAGCATCTGGAGCTTGTGGCTCACGCTGCCCGCGGTCTCAATGTAGACCGTGCGCTCCAGCCCCTGGTCATCCAGGTAATTGTAGTGATACATGCCAATCGACTCGTCCCAGTTGACCTGGCTCAACAGCCGCGGGTTCTGGAGCGAGAGCGAGATCTGTTCGCTGCTGCCGCCCGGCTGGGCCGACACTTGTTGAATCAGCGGGCGCAACGCCTCTTGGTAGCCCTTGAGCAGCAGATAGTTGCCGCTGCGCTCAACCGACTGGCCGGGGAACTCGATCTGCAGTTTGCGCCGTTCGACCTGGCTGGTCGCCCACTCCAACAGCGCGTCCATCTCGCCGCCAGCCTGATAGGCGCGCGGGTCGACAGGCGCAGGGACGATGAGACGGTCCACCGCGGCGCCCAGCCCGACCCAGTCATAGCCCAACGTGTCCCAACTGTCCGCCGACAGCTGGCGCGGCGCTTCGACGCGCACGGCCAGCGGCTTGTTGGCGTGCAGCCGGTCAGACAGTTTCGTCATCAGGTGGACAAAATCAGCGCGCGCGCTGGGCACTGCATCCACCCCACGGTAATCGATCACGACGCCCGGATACCCGTTCTGGACAATCGTCTGCTCCACCGCGGCCAGTTGATTCTCCTGCAGCCCGGGGTCCAACAGCAGATTGTTGATCAGGTCGGTGCGGATCACATCGCCGGTCCAGTTGCGGATCACGGGCAGGGTATTGCCGTTGTTGATGGGCGCTGT
>CAZYQJ010000549.1:0-4289 GCA_964649925.1 uncultured Litorilinea sp. | reverse complement strand
TGAGAAGCTATGCTCCATCCTGCTCGACGACCCGGCCATGTTCGGCTACTGCTACACCCAACTGACCGACGTCTACCAGGAGCAGAATGGCATCTACACCTTTACGCGCGAAACCAAGTTCGACATGGATCGCATCCGTGCCGCGCAGCAGCGCCCCGCGGCGATTGAGCAGTTGGGCAGCGATCAGTAGCCAGTAGTTAGAGCGGAATCGTAGGCCGGGCTGCAGGCCCGACATCCCGGCTGCAAATCCGGCCTACGGCGTTCCATGACAGGACGGGGGCGTGACGCAGCGGTTGGATCGCGAGCGACAGAGCCAATTCGATGCGCTGCTGGCGGAGTTCTTGCAGCGGTATGTGCCCACCCCCGTGGGCCAGGAACATCGCCAGGCCTATGACGTGATGCGCGCCACCGCGCAGCGCCACTATGCCGCGCTGGAAAAGCGCGCTGCCGCCGGAGAGGAGATCACCGATGCAGTTTTGTGGACGCTGCTGCCCTATACCGATTCGGCATCGCACCGGGCGCAAGGCGCATGGGTGCATCTCGCCCCGGCCATCACCGGCGACCTGCGCGCCTGGCATGAGGCCGCAGGCTGGGCGCAGCCGCAGGATTGGCCCGCGGTGGCGCAGGCCATCTGGCGGTTTGTGCAGCGTTGTGTGCAGCACCCTGACCAGTTGGCGGATGCCTGTGCCGAGTTTGCAGCGCGGCGCGATACCAAAGGCTTTCAGGCCGGGATGCTCTCTCCCATCCTCAACGCGCTGCGGCCCGATGACTTCGCCCTGATCCACGCCAGGAGCCGCGCCGCCCTCGCCTACTTCACAGGCCAGCCCGTCAGCCCGGCCCTGACCGATTATCCCGTCACCAACGCCATCGCCCAGGACTTGATCCAGGGACAGGGCGCACTGGTGGAGGCAGCGGCAGGGTTGGAGATGCGTCCCGGCGACCTGTTTGACATGTTCAGCCACTGGCTGTCCGCCATTCGCCGCTTTGCCTTCCGGCCTGTGCGCTACTGGCGCATGGTCGTGGACGACGAGCCGGGGCTGTGGGCCGAATGGCGCGAGGGTCAGGTCGTGGCGATGGGCTGGGATGACTTGGGGGATGTGAGCGGCTTGAAACGCGCCGAGTTCGAGCGGCGGCGCGACAGCCTGATCGCCCAATATCCCGAACGCACCAAAGCGAGCGCGCACGCGGTCTGGCGGTTTGCGCGCCAGATGAGCGAGGGCGACCGCGTGCTGGTGGCTGACCGCAACGGGCTGGTCTTGGGCATGGGCACGGTGGCGGGCGATTATTACTATGTGCCGGAAGTGGAATTGGGCCATCGCCGCCCGGTGGTGTGGGACGACCTGACCCCGCGCCAGGGCACGCCGGGTCCAAGCCAATCGCTGGCGGAGATTGACCGGCCGCGCTTTGAGCGCGCCGCCCTGGCCCCCGCGGTGACCGCGCCGCCCGCTGCCCCCCCTGAGCCGGTGCAGGTCACGGAGAACCGCACCAGCTATACGGCGAAGGCCGCGCCGCCGCAGCCGGAATACACGCTGGCAGCGTGCGCGGCGGAGACCGGGCTGGACAAAGACCTGCTGGCGCGTTGGGTGCAGGCCATCGAGCGCAAGGGGCAGGCGATCCTCTACGGCCCGCCCGGCACAGGCAAGACCTTTGTGGCGCTGCGGCTGGCGCAGCACCTGGTCAGCGGCGGCGACGGCTTTGTAGACGTGGTGCAGTTTCACCCGGCCTACACCTACGAGGACTTTGTGCAGGGCATCCGCCCACAGACGCAGGCGGGCGGGCTGGCCTACACCATGATCCCCGGTCGTTTTCTGGAGTTTTGCCAGCGGGCTGCGGGGCGCAGCGGGCGCTGTGTACTGGTGATCGACGAGATCAACCGCGCCAACCTGGCGCAAGTCTTTGGCGAACTCATGTATTTGCTGGAATATCGCGAGGCCAGCGTGATGCTGGCGGGCGATGCGACCCGCTTTGCCATCCCGGCCAATGTGCGCATCCTCGGCACGATGAACACGGCTGACCGTTCGCTGGCGTTGGTGGACCATGCGCTGCGGCGGCGTTTCGCCTTCCTGGCGCTCTATCCCGACTTTGACATGCTGCGCCGCTACCACGCGCGCCACAAAACCGGCTTTCCGGTGAAACCCCTGGCCGCGCTGCTGGCGCGCATCAACGCAGCCATCGGTGACCGCAACTATGCGCTGGGCATCACCTACTTTTTGCGCCCTGACCTGGCAGACCACCTGGGCGAGATCTGGCAGACCGAGATCGAACCCTATCTGGAGGAGATCTTTTTTGACCAGCCCGAACAGGTGGAACCGCTGCGCTGGGACGTGGTGCGAGGGGAGTTGGAGCCGTGACCAGCGCACGGCGCGGGGGGCCGCGCACCGTCCATACGCTGGTTGAATACGTGCCGCTGGACCTGCCGCCCGACGCTCTTGGCGAGGACGCGGCGGCTGCACTCTGGCGGCGCTACCGCAGCCAGGTGGAGGTGGAACCGCCTTCGTTCCGGACGGGAGGCCGCTGGCGGCTGACTGTCCAGGGCTGGGCCGGGTACATCCCGGTGACGCGCCGCCTGGGGCTGCTGATCCAGCCCAAGGTGTCGCTGCATGACCTCTTTGGCATGCTCGAAGTGGCCTATGACCTGGGCAGTTTTCATGTGTTGGACGGCACGTTTCGCGTGGAGTCGCTGCCCCATCTCTATGAACGGCTGGCGTTGATCCTGGCGCGGCGCGTGCTGGCGCGGGCGCGCCAGGGCTTTTACCGCGCTTACCTGGACCAGTCGGGCCGCGTGACGCCGCTGCGTGGACGGCTGCAACTGGCGGAGGTGGTGCGCCGCCCGCTGACGCCCAATCTGCCCTGCGCCTATCAGGAGATGACCACCGATGTGGTGGAGAACCGCATCCTGGCCTGGACGCTTTACCTGATCCTGCGCGGCGGGTGGTGTGGCCCGGCCAGCCAGGCCATCGTCCAGCGTGCCTACCGGCTGGCCGCGGCGCAGACGACATTGACGCCCATGCCCGCCGAGATGTGTCGCGGGCGTACCTATTCCCGGCTCAACGAGGATTACCGCCCGCTGCACGCGCTCTGCGCCTTTTTTCTGGATGCCAGCGGGCCAGGCCATCGTGTGGGCGATCAGGAGATGGTTCCGTTTCTGGTGGATATGGAACGGCTCTTTGAGCGGTTTGTGGCGGTCTGGCTGGATCGGGCGTTGCGCGATCAGTTTCGCGTAGCCGCACAGGTGCGCACGCCGGTGGGCGCGGATGCGCGGCTGCATTTTGCGATGGATGTGGTGGTGAGTGACGCCCACCTGCGCCCGCGCTGGGTGATCGACACCAAGTATAAAGTGCCCGAACGCGGGCCGGACCCGGCAGATGTGGCGCAGGTCCTGGCCTACGCCCAGGTGCAGGGCGCGCCGGAAGCGGTGCTGGTCTATCCCATGCCGTTGCGCCAGCCGCTGGATACGCGCGTCAACGGCATCCGCCTGCGTACCCTTTCTTTTGCGCTTGACGGCGACCTGGACGCCGCGGGCGCACAGTTGGTCGCGGCGTTGATGGCAGGGAGATAGGGAATAGGGAGATAGGGAATAGGGGCTATGGCAAAGATGACCGGCGGCGAGGCGTTGGTGCAGGCGTTGGCAGCGCAGGGGGTGGACACGATCTTCGCGCTGCCGGGGGTGCAGAATGATGCGTTTTTCAACGCACTCTATGACTATAACGCAGAGCGCGGCGCGGCGGGCATCCGCGTGATCCATGCGCGCCACGAACAAGGCACAGCCTATATGGCGCTTGGATATGCCCTGTCGAGCGGGCGCGTGGGCGTCTACAGCGTGGTACCGGGGCCGGGTGTGCTCAACACCACTGCCGCGCTTTCCACGGCGTATGCCGCCAACGCGCCGGTGCTTTGCCTGACGGGACAGATCCGGTCTGACCAGATTGGCCGGGGCTATGGCATGCTCCACGAACTGCCCGACCAGTTGTCCATCCTGCGCGGGCTGACTCAGTGGGCGGATCGGGTGCGCCATCCCAGTGAAGTGCCGCGGCTGGTGGGGGAAGCGTGGCAGCGGATGCTGAGTGGGCGACCGCGGCCCGTGGCGTTGGTTGCGCCGCTGGATGTGCTGGCCGCGCGCGCGGAGGTGGCGTTTTCGCCGCCCGCGCCGGCCCCCGCGCTGCCGCTGGATCAAGAAGCGGTTGAGGCCGCGGCCAACCTGCTGGTCAACGCCGAGCGCCCGCTGATCTTCGTCGGCGGCGGCGCACAGGAGGCCGGGGCCGAGGTGCTGGCACTGGCCGAACTGCTGC
>CAZYQJ010000548.1:0-4292 GCA_964649925.1 uncultured Litorilinea sp. | reverse complement strand
GTCCCCGACCCGCCGCCGGATGAGGCGGCCCCTTTGCTGCACGACATCGACCAGCGCATCCTTCCCGTTGGGCATCAATTGGATGATGTGGGACAGTATTACAGCCAGGTGTCCCCCAGCCTGGCGTCCATCGTCCACATTGCCAATCTCACCTCCAGACCACAGCCCTTCGACTTGACCCTCTACGGCGATACCGGCAACATGGTGCGTTCGCTGCAGGCCTGCCGCATCGAGGCAGGCGACACCTGGCTGCTGCAAATAGCGGGCGAACAGATGGTGTGGCATCAGGGTGGCCGCACATTCGCGCCGCATGACCTTTGCGACAGCGTGACCGAAGGCCAGGACGCACAAGGTCATGCAGCGGTGCGATTGCATGGCCTCTATCACGCTCAGATCACGGCGGACGATCCTTCGTCGCTGGCGGTGCGCGTCTACACCCGGACCGATCCAGACTACCCGCACGCACGCTTTCACACCGCGAGCGAGTATGAGGCGGTTCCCGTCGGAGATGCGACGGGCATCGTTCACCTGCCGGGCATCCTCGCCACGCGCGACCGAGAAGCATGGTGGGATACGGAGGTCATCGTCCAGAATGTGAGCGATGCCGCCATCGACGTGAAGTTCAACCTGTGCGCCGATACCGGAGCCTGTTTCGACAACAACGCCGCGCGGCTGGCCCCCTATGAGCGGCGGCTGTTTCTGGCTTCACATCTGCTCTATCAAGACACGCCGGGTGGCCTGGTCGAGCTGGCGGGCTGGTATGCTGCCTCCGTCCATGCGACCCGGTCCGACGACGCGGCCGCAGCCGCGCCCATCGCCGTCGCCGCCAACTACTTCCGGCAAGAAGTCGAGGAGGGGTCGCCCTATCCCCAAGCGGAGGTCGGCAGCCAGTGTCTACACAGCACGACACCGAACCGGCCTGCACGGGCGTTTGAACTGGTTGTAGACAGCGCACAGCCGTGGCATCTGCGTATCTACAACCCTTCGGCCACAGCAAGCCAGGTTACCTTGCGCCTGCTAGGGCCAACGGGTAGGCCGGTAGATATACAATCCGCCAACATCGCGGCCTACAGCACTTGGGAGTTATCAGTACCTGATCCGGCCAATCGTGCCCCCGCACCGAACGGCGGCCAGGGTGATAGCCGCGCCGCTGCGCTGACCCTACATATCCGGGCCGAGAACGCGGTGAGCGTCCTGGCCTGGGATAATGGCGGGCTGCTGCCGTCGCAACCCCACGCTGCCGCCAGCCATATCTGGTATGCGCCGCTGGTAGCGGCCCCAGTCGTCCCCTTCCGCTGGGATGCAGGCCAAGCTGCGAGTCGGGCCGTTACGCCTGCCGCACAGTTTGGCCTGGCAGAAACCAGACCGCAAGACCACCAATTCCGTCCTAACTGGGCGCAACAACTCAACTGGTATGACGCGACCTTTGCTGGATTGGGCTGGGAGGAACGCTGGTGTCATGAAGCGATCGGCACAGAGGAAGCCTACTCCACCTATATCCCTGTGTGGCCTGGCCTGCGCCGGTGCAATCCTGCCTCATCAGACGACCGATCCTGTGTCAACACCGATGAACGGCTGCAGCAGATCCGCAACACGCTGCCTTCCAGTTGTGCCGGACGCCCGCTCTTCCTGGCCTGCGAGCCGGACCTGGGCAACCAGGCCTCGATGACCTATCACGAACTGGGCCGCATGATCTACGTGCTGCGTGATTGGCCGGGCGAGTTGTTCAGCCCTGCCTTCGCTTCATACAGCTACGAGCAGCCCATCTATCCGCCCGAAGATTCGGCGTGGTGCAGAGAGGCGGTCGCAGAGGGGCTGTGCCCGCAGACGCCAGGCTGCGAACGCTGCCGCCAGGACGGAGTGGTGGACGGCGCCGTGGACCCCTATGACATCAGCTTCAAGGGGTTGGAGGAGTACTTTGCCGAGCCGCACCGCTGGGCGCACGACCAGGCCTGGCAGTTTGACGACTTTATCGAGGGCATGCTGCTCCACTTCTATCCTGGGGTCTTTGAAGCGTTGGACGCACAGCACTGGCGCGTCCCTTACCTCCAGCAGTACCGCGACCGCGCTGCCGAAGTTGGGTGGCCGATCATCGTCACCGAGTATGGATTTGCCATCTGGCCGAATGAGTTTGGCGAGGTGCCTGATGTAACCTTGTTCGACATTGCCGACCATGTGGACGATGTACGCCGGTTTCTGCAAGCGCATCTCGGCGGCGGCGACCCGGCGTATGGCGGCAACCCGTTCAAGCTCTTTTGGTATCAGACCGGCTGCGATTCACCAAACAGCGTTTGGGGCCAACTCTGTCTGTTCCACGCGCCAGAGCGGTTGGCGGACCCCGTGGGCGTCTGCTGGCATGAGGACGCCATATACAACGACGGGAGCGAACGGCAGTGCGGGCAGGCCCGCCTGGAGCAGCAACCCCCACCTTGATCCGCTGCCATGATGTATCTCCTGTTCTATCTGATGTATCTACCGGGGTCTCTCTGCTGCAAAGTGATCGGGAGCTATGCTGGAGAGCGCGGCCCGACTCATATGGTAGACCACCGACAGTCGAAATAGACAGGTTGAAGAGGAGAGACTAGATCATGCGCCTGAATAAGTTTGAAAACATGTTTATCGACCAGTTGAAAGATCTCTACAGCGCAGAGAAGCAACTGGTGGCGGCGCTGCCCAAGTTGGCGGATGCGGCTTCCAATCCGGAGTTGAAGCAGGCGTTTCTGACCCACGCCGACGAAACCAAGGGGCACATGCAGATCGTCGAGCAGTTGCTCACTGGCATGGGTGAGAAGGCGGGCGGCAAGAAATGCAAGGGCATGGAAGGCCTGATCGAAGAGGGGCAGGAACTCCTCTCCAAGCGCGGTGACACCGATGTAAAAGACGCCGCGCTGATCGGTGCCGCCCAGAAGTGTGAACACTATGAGATCGCGGGGTATGGCACGGCGCGCACCTTTGCCAACTATCTAGGTTATACGCAGGCTGCCGATGCCCTACAGCGTGTCCTTGACCAGGAAGGCCGCACTGACCAACTGCTGACCAAACTGGCAACTGGCCAGGGCGTGCCGGTGGCGATCAACCAGGAAGCGGTTCAGAGTTAAGCCACACCTCCGGCTACAGACACCATCTCGCAATGTCAGGCGATAAGCCTGGCATCGCAAGTCGAGCCAGAGCGTACGCTTTCCCAATCGCTCCCAAAGGTCGAATCGATGTAGATGTACCCAGAGGACAGCGCACGCTGTCCTCTGTTTGTTTTGCTTTTGTGACGAAATAAGACCGCAGCGGGCGTACGCCGCTGGCGACCTCCCTCTGATGACACATTACTAACAGATTGCATGCGCTATTCTAATATCAATTTCGTATAATTGAGCAACAAAAGTGACATAATTTCGTCTGTATAGGTAGATCGCAGGTTTGTGCCTGCGTTTGCAGACAGAAAAATAGGGGAGGAAGACAGAATTATGCGGTTTGATAAATATACACAAAAGGCACAAGCTGCGATTCTGGATGCCCAGCACTTAGCGGAAGAGCGCAATCATGCCACGCTCGATACAGAGCATTTGCTGTTGGCGTTGCTCCGCCAGAAAGGTGGGGTAGTACCATCGGTGATCAGCCGCATCGGCGTCGATCAAGGGATGATCGAACAGGGCGTGGAGCAGTTGATGGCCGCCAAGCCGCAGGCAAGCGGCGCAGCCATGCAGGTAGGCATGGGCCGCGAAACCGCCAATGTGCTGCGTGAGGCAGAAGACATCGCGGCCAACATGAAGGATGAATATGTCTCCACCGAGCACATGCTGATGGCGATTGCCTCCATGGCGGGCAAGGCGCGTGACGTTCTGGCGCGCCACGGGGTAGATTACAACGCCATCATGCAGGCATTGGCCAGTGTGCGCGGCAGCCAGCGCGTGACTACCGACAACCCTGAAGCGCAGTATGAAGCGCTTGCCAAATATGGCCGCGACCTGACGAGCGAAGCGCGCCGCGGCAAGCTCGACCCCGTTATCGGGCGCGACGAGCAGATTCGCCGCGTGGTGCAGATTTTAAGCCGGCGCACCAAGAACAACCCGGTGCTGATCGGTGAGCCGGGCGTGGGCAAGACGGCCATCGTCGAAGGCTTGGCCCAGCGCATCGTCAACGGCGATGTGCCCACCAGCCTGCGCAACAAACGGTTGATCTCGCTTGACCTGGGTGCGATGGTGGCGGGCAGCAAGTATCGCGGCGAATTCGAGGAGCGGCTCAAGGCGGTGCTGCAGGAGGTCGCCGACAGCCAGGGTCAGATCATCCTGTTTATTGAC
>CAZYQJ010000547.1:0-4295 GCA_964649925.1 uncultured Litorilinea sp. | reverse complement strand
AGGGGAAAAGGCATCCCACAGCGCGCGCTGTGGCTCGTCCTAACCGTATCGCTCTTGGCGATCCTGGCTGCCGGTGGCCGCGATGTGCCCCGCGCAGTAACGTCCAATATGCAAATCGATGAACTTCCCGAAGGGCTGGGCCGGGGCTATCCCCTGGGAGCCATCGCCGGTGGCAACGAAAACACCAGCATTGCCGTCGGCAAACGTGCGCCCAATTTTAGCCTCTCCCTCGAAGACGGGCGCGTCGTCACCTTGCATGACCTCAAAGGCCAGCCAGTGATGATCAACTTCTGGGCCACCTGGTGCGGACCCTGCCGCATCGAGATGCCCGAAATCATTGAGGCCGCCCATGAGACCCCAGAACTTGTGGTGCTGGCCGTGAATGTGCAGGAAGATTTGCCCCTGATCGAATCCTTTGCACAGGATTTCGAAATGGACGTGCCCATTGTGCGCGATGAGGGCGGCGACATCCAAAACCTTTACCAGGTTCGCGGCATGCCCACCACCTATTTTGTGGACAGACAGGGAACGGTGCGCGCCGTCTGGGCGGGTGTCTTGACCCCCGACCGGCTGGACACGCTGCTGAATGAAATCCTGTAACCCCGGCTGTGCGCCATTGGCGAAGGTGGTATGTCCATTTCTCAACTCATTGACGACGGCTATCGCCTCACACCTGCGGACCTGGACGGTCGGCCGCGACGCCTGCGCATTGCCAATGTGACGACTCAGGGGCTGGAAGAGTTGGTTCCCGTCCTTCATTTCGATCAACTGACCAAACGCTTGGTGATGACGCCCACCCAAAGCCAGCAACTGATCGCCATCACCGGCAGCGCCCTCTTTTCCGATTGGATTGGGCGGACCCTGGTGTTGCAGCCGCGCCGCATCGCCGGAGAGTGGCAGATCGTCATCCTCGACCCCAAAGGGCCCCATCACGGCCACGCCATGCCGACCCCGCGCACCGAAGACCAACGCGGCTGGCGCACGGCCTGGCTGGTGGTGGGGTTGATCGCGCTGGCGAGCGCCATCTACATGGCCTTTAACTACGCTTACATCGATTCGCTGCTCGCGCCACTCCTCCCTTGAACGGCTTGCGTACAAGTTGCGTAGGCCGTTTGCGTTGACGCCCCTGCCGAATGCCCGTATAATCGCCAGAGGATTGCCCTGGGGACTGAGGGCTCCCGGCGGATTTTGACGACGCTTCAACATGTGGATCTGCTTGTGGAACAACACGACGACTACGATATCATCCAAGAGGAAGACGAAGGCACATCGCACACCTGGATCTGGATCGCGATCGTAGCGATCGTGGCGCTCTTTGCCTTTGGCGTCGGGGCAGCCGTTATCCTTGTTTCCAACCGGCTCACATCACCGGCGGACACCCCACCTACCCCACCCCCAACGCAAATCGCGATCAGCGGCACAGCACAGGTGACAGCCACGCCAACGATCTCTGTCACAATCACGCCGACCCAAACCGTCACGCCCACCCCCACGGCCACCTTGTCTCCCACTGCGACCCCAACTGTAGAAGTGGTCTGCACCGAACCGGTGAACGAACAACTGGCCTCCCTCTATGATAAATCGCTGTTCGGCTGCGCCCTGGGCGGCGCTCAGACTGTCTGGGGTGCATGGCAGCCGTTTGAGCGCGGGGCCATGCTCTGGCGCAGCGATACCGACCGCTCCTATGTCTTCTATGAAGACGGTTCCTGGTTCCCGGTCGAGGAACGGTGGGACGGTGCACCTCCAGCCAATCGAGGCAACCCGCCCCCAGGCCTTCAGGCTCCCATCCGCGGCTTTGGCTACGTCTGGAGCCGCAGCGACGAGATCTTCTCGCGGCTGGGGTGGGCATCTGACCAGGAAAGAGGCTTCTGTGCGCTGGTACAAGATTTCGACAGCGGCTTCTTGCTCAACAGCAGCACCGTCCCCTCCTGCACCGAAGAGGGCTTGTTCAACCAGGCAACCGCACCCGACTGGCGCGAAGTCCGGTTGGCAGCCCCTGACGAACGCCGCGTCGACCGCGGCGCGCAGACTGTTCTCCCGACGCCTCCGCCGCAACAGCCATCCGGGGACAACGTGCGTCCCGCCGGTCAAGGATCGTTCCCTGCGACCAGGCTCAACGGGCTGGTCTTGGATGCAAGCTTTAGCGAATGGCCCGGCAACTGGCAGCCGATCCAGACAGTCGTCTTTGGATCCGATCGCCACGACGGCCCCGGTGATCTGTCTGCCAGCTTTCAGACTGGCTGGCTGGAAGACGGGCTGGCGCTCGCCGTGCGCGTCAACGACGACCAGTTCCGTCCCGGTCCCGACGGCACGACGATGTGGCAGGGGGACGGGCTGGAGATCCACTTTGACCGCCAATTAGCCGCCGACTTCTCCTCAAGTCAGGCCAGCGACGACGACTATCAAATCGGTATAGCGCCCAGGGAAAACTATAATGGGCTGCGCAGCTATCATTGGCTGCCTTTTTCCAAAGAAAGCAGTCTGACGCTGCCCCACGCGGTGATCGGAACAGACCAGGGGTATGAATTGGAGGTGTTGATCCCCTGGCACATCTTTGACCTCGACACCGTCGAAGCCGGTCAGCTTTTCGGTTTCAACCTGAGCGTCAGTGACAATGATAGCGACGAACCGGACCAAGAAACCGTCGCCTCCGCCTCTCCGGCGCGTACCACCCATGACGACCCCACCGAGTGGGGCACATTACGCCTGATGCCCTAGCCTATCACCGGCCCTGCTGCCGGTTATCCATATGGAGATACCCGCCTATGCCGTTTCCACCTCCCTTCTACCGCTGGCGACCCCACCCCTGGCATGGCCTGGAGGCTGGCCCAAACCCGCCGCAGGTCGTCCACGCCTACATCGAGATCACGCCGTTCGACCTCATGAAATATGAGGTGGACAAAATCACCGGGTACATGCGTGTCGACCGCCCCCAACGCACATCCTCCCAGCCACCCGCGCTCTATGGCTTTATCCCGCGCACCTACTGCGCGGAGCGCGTTGCTAAGCTTTCTTCGACCGCGACGGTAGGCGATGGCGACCCGCTCGATATCTGCGTCCTGAGTGAACGCCCCATCAACCGATCCGAGGTCATCCTCAACGCGCGCGTGGTGGGCGGGCTGGATGTCAACGACCACGGCGAGGCCGACGACAAGATCATTGCCGTCCTGCAAAATGATAACGTCTGGGGCCAGGCAAACGATATCACCGACCTGCCGGAGATCTTGATCGAACGTTTACGCCACTACTTCGGAACCTACAAGATGATCCCCGGCGAGGAAAGCAGGCTGGTGGTAGAACGCGTCTATGGCGCGGAACATGCCATCCAAGTCGTCGAAGCTGCCCTGGCCGACTACTTTGACGAGTACGGCGGCTGAGCCTATGAGCCGCCACGGTTACCTGGCCGCGGCCACAGCCACCCGCGTGCGCTGGAATGCGCGCTATGCCGAGGGCGAAACCCCGTGGGATACACAGATCACGCCGCCCGAAGTAGAGGCATTTTGGCGCAGCGGACGGCTTGCCCCTCAAGGGATCGCCCTCGATCTCGGCTGCGGCCCCGGCACGAATGTGCGTTTTCTGGCAGGATTGGGGCTGACAGCCATCGGCATTGAAATCGCTGATGCGCCACTTCAGACGGCGCGCCGCCGTCTGCGCACCGCGCCGCCCGGTGTGCGTGCCCGCGCCCACCTGGTCTGCGCCGATGTCTGTGCCCTGCCCTTCCAAGCCATCCACGCCCGCTACGTGTTGGACATCGGCTGCCTGCACAGCATACCGCCCGAAAATCGTCCCTGGTACGCCCAGGGGGTTATCGCCAACCTGACATCTGGCGGGTACTATCACCTGTACGCTTTTGATGAGCCCCCCGGCGATCTGGGCAATGATCATCGCGGCCCGCGCGGGTTGGTCCCTGGAGAAGTGGCCCGGCTCTTTACCCCGGCGCTGACAGTGGTTGAGGAAGTCCAGGCCCGCCCCGACCGCCGACCGTGCCGCTGGTATCTCCTCCGCAAGCCCTAACCCACTGCTGATCTCCACATCTGCACAGCCTCCCCATCGTTTCTCCATCAAATCTCCATCTCGTCGCGCTAAGCTGTAGACAATCAACGGTCGACACGACTTATTACAACAGCAACCCTAGATGGAGGGTATAAGATGAAACGTTCTTGGACTGTGGCGCTATGGCTCGCCCTAATGCTGGTCTTTACCATCTCGGTTCCCGCCTTTGCCCAGGACACAGCCGCCGACGACGCCCCAGCCACACCCCCCGTCACCTGTCCCAACTTTGTGGACGAAGACGA
>CAZYQJ010000546.1:0-4301 GCA_964649925.1 uncultured Litorilinea sp. | reverse complement strand
GTCAGTTCGTGGGAGTGGGTGGCGAAGAGCGTCTTGGCGCGCAGGCCAGGGTGGTTGTGGATGTACTCAATCACCGCCCAGGCAATCGCCAGCCCGTCGTAGGTGCTGGTGCCGCGCCCGATCTCGTCCAGCACCAGCAGGCTGCGGTGCGTGGCGTGGTGCAGGATGTTGGCGGTCTCCACCATCTCGACCATAAAGGTGGACTGGCCGCGGTGGATCTCGTCGCTGGCCCCGATACGCGTGAAGATGCGGTCTACCACGCCGATCTGGGCGGCATCGGCAGGCACAAAACTGCCAATCTGCGCCATCAATGTGATCAGGGCAGTCTGGCGCAAGAAGGTGCTTTTGCCCGCCATGTTCGGCCCGGTCAGCACATGAATGGCGGCTTCAGGGCGCAGGTCGGTATCGTTGGGCACGAACGGCTCGTCGGTGAGCGTCAACTCGACCACAGGATGCCGCCCGCCGCGGATCACGATGGCAGGCCCATCGTCCACCACCGGGCGCACATAGCGATGCATCAAGGCGACCTCGGCCAGCGCGGCGTAGACGTCCAACTCGGCCAGCCCTGCCGCCAATGCCAGCAGATCCCCCGCATGGGCCGCGATCCAGCGGCACAGTTCGCCAAACAAACCCTGTTCAATCGCCAGCCGCCGCTCGTCGGCGTTGAGCACCAACGCCTCATACTCCTTGAGTTCAGGGGTGATGTAGCGCTCGGCGTTGGCAAGCGTCTGTTTGCGGATATAGTCGTCGGGGGCCTTGTCGCGGTGGGTATTGGTGATCTCGATGTAGTAGCCAAAGACCTTGTTATAGCCCACCTTCAGGCTCTTGATGTCCAGCCGCTCGCGCTCGCTGCGTTCCAGGTTGGCGATCCACTCCTTGGCGTGACGGCTTTTCTCCACCAGTTCGTCGAGTTCGGCACTGTAGCCAGGGCGGATGACGCCGGGCGTCGCCAGCGTGGCGGGCGGTTCGTCGGCCAAGGCCGCCGACAAGCGCGTCAGCACCTCCTCACACAGCGGCAGATGGGGTAGCCCATCGGGCGCGGGCTGCGGCCCCTGCCCGTTGCCGTGCAGCGAAGTCGCCTGCGCCAGTGTCGCGCAGATCGAGGGCAGCGCAGCCAGCACATCGCGGATGCCCGTCAGGTCGCGCGGCAGCGCCACCCCCTGGGTTACGCGGTTGGTCCACCGCTCCAAATCACCCACCCCGCGCAGCAGTTCGCGCAGTTCCAGCCGCGTGTGGGTGGCGTGGTAAAAATACTCTACTGCATCCAGCCGCCGGTTGATGGCCTCCACGTCGAGCAGCGGCTGGTTGATGCGCCGCCGCAGCAGCCGCCCGCCCATCGGCGTCAGCGTGCAATCCAGCACGCCGAGCAGGCTGCCCTTCACCTGCCCCCCGCGCAGCGTTTCGGTCAGTTCCAGGTTGCGCCGCGTCGACTCGTCCAGCGTCATGAATGCGCCGGGGGTATAGCTCTGGAGTTGGGTCAGCTGTTGGAGCGCGGCGGGCTGCATGGCCTGGAGATAGGCCAGCACCGCGGCGGCGGCGCGCACGGCTTCGGGCATCCCGTTCAGCCCAAAGCCGTCAAGCGTGGCGACCTGAAAATGGCGTTCCAGGCTGGCGCGCGCCGTGTCGGGCGCAACCTGCCACGCCTCCACCTGCGAGATCACCGGCTGCAAGCGGTCGATCAGCCCGTGCAGGCTGGAGGCCAGCGGGTCCCAGTCCACTGGGATCAGTTCGCTCGGCTGGAGGCGGCTCAGTTCTTCGCCGATGCGCCGCTCGACCTCTTCAGGCCGCTGCGCCGTGATCTGGGTGGCGGCAAACTCGCCGGTGGTGATGTCGCAGTAGGCCAGCCCGGCCACGCTGCCGCGACTGCCCAGGCACACCGCGGTCAGGTAGTTGTTGCGCTTCTCGTCGAGCATCCCCGGCTCGACAATCGTCCCCTTGGTGACGACGCGGGTCACCTCGCGGTCCACCAGCCCGCGGCCCGGTTCGCTCATCTGCTCGGCGATGGCGACACGGTAACCAGCCTCGATCAACCGCGCCACATAGCCATCCACGCTGTGATAGGGCACACCGGCCAGCGGCACGCGCTGGTCATTGCCGACCGGGCGGCTGGTCAGCACTACGTCACAGACGCGGGCGACCAACTTGGCGTCTTCGTCAAAGGTTTCGTAAAAATCGCCCAGCCGGAAAAAGAGGATACAGTCTGGATACTGGCTCTTGAGCGACAGGTACTGCTGCCGCATGGGAGTCGTCATGGCTTAGCCATCCTTGTCCGGCGCATCCTCCTCGGCGTCCTGCGCGGGCGGCTCGTCTTCGGCGCGTTCGATCTCCGCATCCTCAGGCCACGCCGATTCGGACTGGGATCGCAGTTCGGCCTCGCGCGCCGACAGCCAGTCGGCGGGCATCCAGGCAGACAGTTCGGGGTGCGGCGGCGCGGCGGCCTGGCTGTCGGCAGGTTCGCCGGGGACAGGAGTATCGTCAACCAGCGATTCATCGGCTGGCGGCTCATCGGCAGGCATCTCGGCCTCTCCGCCCAGCGCCGCGGCTTCGGCAGACGGCTCTTCGGCGGGCGGCTCTGTGACCACCGGTTCCTCGGCTACTCGCTCTTCGACCACCGGTTCTTCGATAACAGGTTCTTCAACAACCTGTTCTTCAGCCGCTAGTTCCTCAGCTACCAGTTCTTCCGTGACTGGCTCTTCCGTCACAGGTTCTTCGGCGGCAGGCTCTTGCGTAACCGGCTCTTCGGCAGCGGGTTCCTCCCCTTCCGGCGTAGTCCATAGGTCCAGTGCCGTGGCGACCGCGGCGGGAATGCTGCGGCTGACCAGTTCAGCCAGCGACCCTGTGAGCGTCGCCTCCAGCACGGCGCGCAGGTCGTCCAGGTCCAGGGCCGGTTCCGGTTCGGGTTCTGGTTCCGGCTCAGGCTGCGGTTCCGGCTGCGCTTCGATGACCTCGCCCGCGCGACCCCAATAGACGGTGCTGTTGGGGTCGGCATAGAGTACATAGGCCAGCCAGGTCACGTTGTCGGGCTGGTGGTCGCGCACATGCAGCCGCGCCGTGTGGAAAGCACGGCTCAACGTATCGCCCGCCAACAGCCGGTCATAAAAGACTATGGCAAACTCGGCGGCTAGCAGGTCGTTAACCTCCCACAGCGTGCCGACCAGCGCGCTGACGATGCCCTCGTCCACCAGGCGATCCACCCAATCGCCCAGCCGGGTCAACACAAAGCCTGCCTGCCCTGAGTGGCAGACGTTGAGAAAGACCAGCGGCCGCGCCGCGCGCAGTTCAGCGGCGCGCTCGCCCGCCAGGTCGTGGGGGGTGAGGCTGCCGTCCGCCAGCGCAAAGGGAGAGACCACGCCGTTGTCGCTGTGCTGCCTTCCATGCGCCGCCACATGCAGCAGTTGCACGTCGCCCGCCAACGCCAGTTGGCGCACCTCCGCCGCCGAGCGCAGCGGATCGCCCACCGTGATATGCTTGTCCGCCAGCGTCTGGAAAAAGGTCTCTTCACGCTGGCTGTAGGGGGACTCTGCGCCCGGCTCGACCAGGGCCGCGGCCTGCACCTGCACCATTTCCGCGGGGCCGCGACCGGCCAGCCAGCGCGACACCTGGAAACTCTCACAGAGGAAGCCGTCGCTCTGCTCGGCCCCGCTCTCCGGGTCCACGCGGTAGGGTTTGATCAGTTCCCAGGGGATCCAGGGTTCGTCGCTGGTGATCAAGAGCGTCTCGATGGATCCGTCGGGCTGCGTGCTGTCCCTGCGCCGCGGGCGGATGCGCGTCCAGTATTCGTGCTGGAGTTCAGGCGGGAAGAGTTCGCGGAACAACTGGCGACCGATCTCGGCAAGTTTGGCCGGGTCCACCTCGGCGGCGTCTGCGGAGAGTGCATCCACCGGCTGGCCCGCAGCCTGGGTGAGATGGGCGGTTGGCCGCGTTGAGCCGCACCTGGCCCATGGGCCGCCAGTGATAGCCGACCCCGGCCTTGGTCGAATGGAGCATAAAGCTCAGGATGTTGTCGCTGCCGCCGCGCACGATGCGCAGTTCCAGATCGGCGGGCGGCGGCGGCTCGTCCAACAGCCGCGCCACCAGGTCGCTGCCTTCCACGGTCACACCGGCCACTGCTGCCGGGGCGCGCTCCACGACCTTGGTGACAAAGGCAGCGCTGCCTACATAGCGCGCCTTATGATAGAAGTCCACCGTCACGCGCTTGTTGCCCAACTCGCGGCCCGCGCGCAGCAGAAAGATGGCGGGCTGCGAGTCGCGGTCGCTGTAGACCGCGACGGTGCGGCTCCAGGTGGCGGTCGCCTCGTTAA
>CAZYQJ010000545.1:0-4301 GCA_964649925.1 uncultured Litorilinea sp. | reverse complement strand
CCCTTCCGCTGGGATGAGGAACGCCGCTTCCTGCTGCGCTGCGAACTCGACGCCGCCTACTTCCATCTCTACGGCATCGAACGCGACGACGTGGCGTATATCCTGGAGACCTTCCCCATCGTCAAACGCAAGGACATGGCCGCCTATGGCGAATACCGCACGCAGCGCGTGATCCTCGAGATCTACGACGAGATGGCCGCGGCGATGGCGGGCGGCGCGCCCTATCAAACGCGCCTCGACCCGCCGCCCGCCGACCCGCGCCTGGCGCACGGGGATAGGGAGATAGGGAGTAGGGGAGGCGAGGGGATCGGTACGTCGGGAAAGGGTGGTTCGTTGGGATAGGCTCAGTGCCGTCCAAGTCGCGGCCTGGGCAGGAGGTTATGATGTCATTTTGGAGCAAGGTCACGGCTGCTGTTAGCGGGCTGTTCAAACCCGCACCGGATCAACCTGCGCCGCCCGATCCTGGCACGCTGGATCGTCCCGCGCGCAAATCGGGGATGGCCGCGGCGCGGCCGGTCGCGCCGCCAGCGCCGACGGTCACACCCGCCACGCCTGCGCGGCCTGCCCCATCACGGCCAGCGGCCGCGCAGCCCTGCCCACACGGCAAGCGCCGCCGCGAGTACTGCCCGATCTGTGACCCCGATGGCTATCGGCATAACTTTGGCGATTGGACGGCTGATTAGTGGGACAATCCGGGTGGTTGGTTTCGATCTGTGGGAAGACGCGGAAAGAGGTTGGCCGCGCGGCCAGGTCGATCAGGTAGGCGCGCAGCAAGGTTGGCGAGTTGCGCCGGTTGTGCCGCTGGGGAGAGGATAGGTACAATGTGCCTATGGGGGACAGGGATGCTTTGCTGCGATTGGCGGATCCATAGCCCGCAGCCCTGTCACTAGACGATCCCCCATCCGCCCACCGACAGGCAAGCGTCCGCAGCGGTGTATGATGAGCCAGCCTTCATGTGGGGTCGCTGCCGGGGCGCGATGCAGCGATTCATCCATAAGCCGCAGGAGCCAATCACCATGACACAACTCACCCGATTGCAGCGTGTGCGCCAGACCCTGGCCGGTCAACCCGTGGACCGTCCACCCATCAGTTTCTGGGCACACAACTTCGCCCAGGAGAACACCGCCCAAGACCTCGCCGCCGAAACCGTGCGCGTCTACCGCAAATACGGCTGGGACTTTATCAAGATCCAGTCGCGCGCCAGTTCGTTTGCCGAGATGTGGGGCAACACCTACGACTACTCCAGCGAAGTCGCCACCCCGCCAACCCTCCGCCATTGGGCTGTCCGTTCGGCGGCGGACCTGGCCGCCCTCCGCCCTGCGGACCCCACCACCGGCGCGTTGGGTGAGCAACTTGAAGCCCTGCGCCTGATCCGCCAGGAAGTCGGGCCGGATGTGCCCATCCAGCAGACGGTCTTTGCGCCTGCTATGGTGCTGGCCACGTTGGCCAACGGCAGCGACGCAGTGCTGCGCTATCTGCGCCAGGATCCCAAAGCCGTCCACCATGCGCTGGCTGCGCTGCGCGATACCCTGGCGGGTTATGCGCGTGCGGCCATTGCCAACGGCGCGGACGGGGTCTTTTTGGCCGTCAAGGCCGCGGCAAACGGGGAGATGACGCGCCAGGAGTACGCCGAGTTTGGCCTGCCCTATGACCGCCCAGTGCTGGATGCTGCATCGGCAGGCTGGTTCAACATGATCCACCTCTGCGGCGAACATCTCTATACAGAGGTCGCGGCTGATCTCCCCGCACCCCTGATCTCCTATGATGCGCTGGCTGCGGGCAACCCGCCCTTAAGCGAAATGGCACGCCAGACGCAGCGGGTCGTCGTCGGCGGGGTCAGCCCCAAGCCCCAGATCCGCACGATGACGCCTGAGGCGGTGGCCGCGGAAGTAACGGCCGCGCTGGCGGATACCAACGGGATGCAGATCATGATTGCGCCTGGCTGCTCCATTTCCCCTGATACGCCGGAGGAAAACTTATTTGCGGCCAAGAGGGCCGTCGAGCAGTGGGCGGCGCAGTGACAGCGAGACAGGGTGAATCAATGAACAGGGGAGACAATGGCGATGGAACCGATTGAACGCAGGACGTTGGGCAAGACGGATGTGGCGCTGACCCAACTGGGCTTGGGCGGGGCCGGACTCGGCGACCTGGTGGAGATCCTCGACGAGAACCAGGCCCAAGCGATCTTGCAGGCCGCCTGGGAGGGCGGCATCCGCTATTTCGACACCTCGCCCTTCTACGGTCATGGCAAGAGCGAACACCGCATGGGCCACTTTCTGCGCCAGCAGCCCCGCGCCGAATTTGTGGTTTCGACCAAGGTCGGCCGCGTCTTGCGCGCGCCTGGACGCTGGCAGCAGCGCGGCGCACCCTCGCTCTTTGCGGGCGCGCTGCCCTTTGAGTTCTACTTTGACTACAGCTACGACGGCATCATGCGATCCTACGAAGACAGCTTGCAGCGGTTGAGCCTGCCGTCGATTGACCTGCTGCTCATCCACGACCTGGACTTTGGGTTTCACAAGACCGAAGCCCGCGTCAATGCCTATCTCTATCAACTCGCCACCAGCGGGTGGCGCGCCCTGGAGGAGTTGCGCCGCAGCGGTGCGATCCGAGGGGTGGGGGCAGGCATCAACGAGGTGGGCATGATCCCGCGCTTTTTGGACCTGGCCGAGTTGGACTTTTTCCTGGTCGCGCTCTCCTACAACCTGCTGGACCAGGGCGTACTGGATGAGGAACTGCCGCGCTGTGCTGAAGCGGGGGTTGGGATCGTGGGCGGGGCGATCTTCGCCTCCGGCATCCTCGCCAGCGGGCCTGTGGAAGGGGCATTCTACAACTATGCGCCCGCCACACCCGAAATCCTGGAAAAGACCCGGCGCATCGAGGCGATCTGTCAACGCCACAACACGCCGCTGGCCGCCGCGGCCATGCAGTTCCCGCTGGCGCACCCACTGGTGGCCGCCATCATCCCCGGCGCCATCCGGCCCGAACAGGTGGCGCGCAACCTCCAACTGCTCCGGCACCCGATCCCACCCCAACTGTGGGCGGACCTCAAGGCGGAGGGCTTGCTGCCCGCCCACGCGCCCACACCCGCTTGAGGGGATGACCCGTACACAGACGCGCCCTGACGAGTCACAGCGAATTTGCGTGTATCGGCGGCGTCAATCAGCCAGCCTAGCAGATCAATCATTTCTCCAGTTTCCGCGGGATTGAGAAGGCGGCGAAAGTCCGCTATGATGGGCAAAGCAATTTTCGCCGCCGCTCACTCCATGCTTGCTGGAGGTCCGTCTTTTGCTGGCTCCAGGCGTCTTACTCCAAGACCGCTACCAGATTGTCCGCTCTGTTGCACAAGGCGGCATGGGGGCGGTTTTCCTAGCCATTGACCAACGGCTCAACCATGCCGTTGCCATCAAACAGATCATCCGCACCGAGCCGACGCTGCGCGCTGCGTTTGAACGGGAAGCGCGCCTGCTGGCCGTGCTGCGTCACCCGGCGCTGCCCAAGGTAACGGACCACTTTGTCGATCCTGCCGGTCAATTCCTTGTGATGGAGTTTGTTCCGGGCGATGACCTTGCCACCCTGGCGTTGCGCCAGAAAGCGCCGCTTGGCGTAGATGAGGTGCTGCGCTGGGCCGATCAATTGCTTGACGTCCTCACTTATCTGCACGGTCAAACGCCGCCAGTGATCCATCGCGACATCAAGCCCCACAACTTGAAACTCAACGCACAAGGCGCGGTGGTTCTGCTCGATTTCGGGCTGGCGAAGGGTGTACCGTGGCAGACATCCACCGACCGGAGCCTCGCCGGTTACACGCTGCATTACGCCTCCCCAGAACAACTGCGTGGCGAACAGAGCGAGCCGCGCAGCGATCTCTATGCCCTGGCTGCTACCCTCTATGACCTCCTGGCAGGGGTCAGGCCGCCCGATGCCCTCCAGCGGCTCACCGCCATCGTCACAGGCCAACCTGACCCCCTCCTGCCTCTGCACACGCATAACCCTGCCGTCCCGGTGGCGGTTGCCGCGGTGATCCACCGGGCGTTGGCCTTGTCGCCGGAGGCGCGCTTTGCCGATGCTGCCGCCATGCGCCTGGCTCTGCATGGCGCACTCGGGGATACCACCGAGACGGTTGTGCAAGCCAAAGACGTGCCTGCACCCGCACACAACCTTCCGGCCCAACTGACCTCCTTTGTGGCGCGTGAGGCGGAGTTGACAGCGGTTCAGCATCTTCTGCAGGGCGATGCGGCGCGCCTTGTCACGCTCACCGGGCCGGGCGGGATTGGAAAAACCCGGCTTTCGCTGGCGATTGC
>CAZYQJ010000544.1:0-4310 GCA_964649925.1 uncultured Litorilinea sp. | reverse complement strand
CATTACGTGTCCTTGGGCGAATCCGGTGTAGCACCACGACCTGGCTCGGCGCTGGAACGACTCCAGCAAGCCTACACAACGGCCATTAGCGCGGTCGATGAAGCCGAACGCAACGCCGCGCTGTTGGATGCCTACCGTATTCATATCGAAGAAGGCCCGTTGAGCATCGGCACCGTGGGCGAGCATGTCAGCCCCGTGGTAGTCAAAAACAACTTCCACAATGTGCAGGACTTTGGCCTGGTTGCAGCTTGGGATCTGGGCTTCCCCGGCTCGGCTGACCCTGAGCAGTTCTTCATCCGCTAAGGTTCGGTTTGCAGTTTGTTTCGGTGAGGGATGCCGCGAGTGAGCATCCCTCACCGGCAGCGGGCGCATTGGAAGGGAAGGCCATGACCCGATACATCATCCGGCGGCTGTTCGCCATCCTCCCGACGCTCTTCATGATTGCCCTCATTGGCTTTGTCATCATGGAAGCGCCGCCGGGCGACTACGTCGAGATCTATATGCTAGAGCAAGAAGCACAGGGCAATACCAGCGTGCGCGAGCAGGAGGCCCAACTGCGCCAGCGATTCGGACTCGATCAGCCGGTGTACGTCCGCTTCTTCACTTGGCTGAGCGACTTTGTGCGCGGGGACTTTGGCCATTCGTTTATGCAGCGCCGCCCGGTTTCTGCGGTGCTGATGGAGCGGCTGCCATTGACGTTGGCCGTATCCTTCGGCGCGTTTCTCATCTCCTGGGGGATTGGGATCCCTCTCGGCATCTACTCTGCCACTCACCAATATTCGCGCGGGGATAACCTGCTGACCACACTTGCCTTTATTGGGCTGGGGCTGCCTGACTTTCTCTTGGCACTCGTCTTCCTGGTATTGGCCTGGGTAGCGTCAGGCCAGGTGCTGACCGGCCTCTTCTCATCCGAGTACGTTAACGCTCCCTGGTCATGGGCGAAATTTGTCGATCTGCTCCAACACGTCTGGATTGCCGTTGCCGCCGTAATCATCACCGGCACGGCCTGGGTCATGCGGATCATGCGCGCCAACCTGCTGAACGTAATGGGCAGCAATTATATCCTGGCGGCCCGTGCCAAAGGCATTCCCGAATATGTGGTGGTTTGGAAGCACGGGGTACGAAATGCGCTCCATCCCCTGGTGATGACGTTAGGGCAGACCTTAGCCTGGCTGATCAATGGGTTTACCATCACCAGTATTGTGCTCGACCTGCCTACGATCCAGACCGTTTATCTGAACGCCACTCTCAACCAGGACATCTACCTGGCTGGAACAATCTTGATCCTCATCGGCCTGTTGATCCTGGTGGGAACGCTGTTGGCTGATATCCTGCTGGCTTGGCTCGACCCGCGTATCCGGTTGGAGTAACCCGCGATGGGCCCGTTGCAGACCGGATTCGCGGCCCGTACCCGTGTACGGCTGAATGACTGAATCGACGATCAGATTGGCGAGGTATTTATGAGTGTGGTAGCTGATACAGGGGTGCAGCCATCCGTCGCCCAGAGCGAACCGGATCAGATAGCCATCCTAGCAATACGCCAGTTGATGTGGCTGCGCTTCAAGCGCAACCGGCTGGCGCTCGTCGGTGCGTGGGTGTTGATCGTCATGTACACGGTCGCGCTCTTTGCCCCTTTTCTTGCGCCGTATGGCGTGCGCCAGACTCATGACGCCTATGCCAGCACCGCGCCACATGGCCTGCACTTCTTTGACGAAGAGGGCAACTTCCACTTGCGCCCCTTTGTCTATGGACTCGAAGCGGCCGTCAATCCCCAGACTTTTCGCCGCGAATATACGCCCGATCTCGACACCATCTATCCGCTTCAATTTTGGGTAGAAGGGCAAGAATATAGACTCTTTGGGCTTTTCAAAACCAACCGCCACCTCTTTGGCGTTGAAGAGCCGGGCAAGCTCTTTTTGCTCGGCACGGATCAGCAGGGACGCGACCTCTTCTCGCGCATCCTCTATGGGTCGCAGGTATCGTTGACCGTGGGCCTGGTGGGTGTGGCCCTGAGCCTGATCATCGGTACCGTCTTGGGCGTTGCCACAGGCTATTTTGGGGGCTGGTTTGACAACGCGGTTCAGCGCGTGATTGAGGTGCTCCTAGCCTTTCCCCAGATCCCACTCTGGCTGGCATTGGCTGCGCTTGTGCCCCCAACGTGGTCATCGGTGCGCGTCTTTTTCGGCATCTCGGTTGTGCTCTCGCTGGTCAACTGGGGCGGGCTGGCGCGTCAAGTGCGCGGGATGGTCTTCGCCTTGCGCGAGGAGAACTACATCATGGCCGCGCGCTACACCAACTGCAGCGACTGGCACATTATCATCCGGCACCTGATCCCGAATACGATGAGCCATGTGCTGGTCATTGCGACCCTGGCTATCCCTGGCATGATCCTGGGTGAAACAGCTTTGAGTTTTTTGGGGCTGGGCATTCGCCCGCCCATGACGAGTTGGGGATTGCTGCTCAACGAAGCGCAGCATGTGCGGGTGCTCTTGCAGCAACCCTGGCTGTTGACCCCGGCCATCTTCGTGGTCATCACCATTATTTCGTTTAACTTCCTGGGCGATGGGCTGCGCGACGCTGCCGATCCATTTGCCTAGCGTCCCACACTTAGGATGAAAGATGCGCATGAGCCACTCGGACCTGCTGTTAGAGGTCAATGACCTGCGTACCCACTTCACCACCCACGAAGGCATTGTCCGCGCCGTAGATGGCGTCAGCTTTCAGATTCGCCGCGGCGCGACCTTGGGCGTGTTGGGAGAAAGTGGCTGCGGCAAGTCAGTAACAGGCTACTCGATCTTGCAGTTGATACGCCCGCCCGGCAAAATCGTGGGTGGGGAAATCCTCTTGCACCGGTCAACGCCGACGCGCGGATCGGGTCACCACACGGCACCCGTGGACATAGCCAAGCTGAACCCCTATGGTCGCGAGATGCGTTCCATCCGCGGGGCCGAGATCGCAATGGTCTTTCAAGAGCCGATGACCTCGCTCGACCCGGTCTATACCATCGGCAACCAACTGATGGAAGCCGTGCTGTATCATCAGCGGGTCAATAAGCAGGAGGCGCAGCGCCAGGCAGCGGCTATGCTCGGCCTGGTTGGGCTGCCGCAGCCTGAGAGCGCGCTTGAAAAATACCCTCACCAGCTTTCCGGCGGGATGCGCCAGCGGGTTATGATCGCGATGGCGCTCATCTGCCGCCCAAGCCTGCTCATTGCCGACGAGCCCACTACCGCCCTGGACGTGACAACTGAGGCGCAGATCCTAGAGTTGATGAAGCAGTTGCAGAGCGAATTAGGCATGGCAATCCTCTTTATCACCCATAATCTGGGCGTCATTGCCGAAATTGCCGACGAACACTCTGTCGGAATTCATCCACACCGATCCGGAAATGGCCGACGAGGTGGTTGTCATGTACCTGGGCAAAGTGGTAGAGCGAGCGGGTATCCGGACGCTGTTTGATGCGCCCAAACATCCGTATACGCAGGCCCTCATGCGCTCGGTACCGCGCCTGGGCCTCAAGAGCAGCGCCCGTCTCAACACAATCGAAGGGATGGTGCCTAACCCGGCGGATATTCCGCGCGGCTGCCCGTTCCATCCCCGCTGTCCGGAAGCCATCCCCGGTCTGTGCAATATCAAAGAACCCCCGGTGGTCGATTTGGGGCAAGGCCAGCAGGTACGTTGTGTCCTCTATACCGATCCGCCACCCGACGGAGTGCAGACCTCCACAGGGCAGGAGGCTCACCTGCAGCGAGCGGCGGCCCCTTTCTCGGCAGGTGAATCATGAGTCGCATGCCGATGGGGTCTTCAAGCCAGATCACGAATCATCACGATCATGAGTCCGATGAAGTGCCGATTCTCCAGGTGAGAAACCTGAAAAAGCACTTCCCGATCACCCGCGGACTGTTGCGTCGCGAGGTGGGGCAGGTCAAAGCGGTGGATGGCGTGAGCTTTACAATACCGAGAGGGACAACCGTCGGTCTGGTAGGCGAGAGTGGCTGTGGCAAGACGACGACCGGCCACTGCATCATGCGCGGCCTCGATCCAACAGCCGGTGAGATCCTCTTTACAACCCCTCACTTGGGAACCGTGGACGTGGCCCAGGCGGACCGCGAAACGCTTGTGCAGGTGCGCCGCCAGGTGCAAATGGTCTTTCAGGACCCGTATTCTTCGCTCAACCCACGCATGACCGTGCTCGACATCATCGGCGAGCCGCTGGTGGTGAACAAGGTGGCACAGGGCAAGGAGATGGAAGACCGTGTGGCAATGCTCATGCGTCAGGGGCCTTCCGGCCGTCCCGCCGGAAACATGCCGGC
>CAZYQJ010000543.1:0-4326 GCA_964649925.1 uncultured Litorilinea sp. | reverse complement strand
CCACCGTGAGTTCGGCGTCATCAACTACGATTTGGGGCTGCTTGGGGTGCCGCGTATCCCCTGGCTCAATTCGTCTGAAGTCGTGATGTACACCATCGTGCTGACCTCCGTATGGCATAATGTGGGCTTCACATTCATCATCTTCGTTGGCGGTTTGGGCAACATCTCGCCAGAAATCTTGGATGCAGCCGACGTGGACGGCGCGCACGGCTGGGCGCGCCTGCGCCACATTATCCTTCCAATGCTCAGCCCCACGATGCTTTTCGCCATTGTGGTGGGGGTGATCGGCGCGCTCCAGGTATTTGATGAGCCGTATATCATGACGCGCGGCGGGCCGGGCGATGCCAGCCGCACCGCGGTGATGGTGATGTATGAGTCGGCCTTTAAAAACCTGGAGATCGGCTATGGTTCGGCCATTACCGTTATCCTGTTCATCGTGATCATGGCCGTGACTGCCCTGCAGTTCTGGTTCAGCAAGCGTTGGGTGTTTTATCAATAGGAGTGTAGTATGCAGTCTTCGACAACTCTCACCCCGGCCCGCCGGTCGCCGTGGCAAGCCTGGGCCACCAAAATCCGCTACCGGATCGGCCATTGGATCACCTTTTTGTTCCTGACATTTTTTGCGGTGATCGTGCTGGCCCCGTTTGCCTGGGTATTGGCGACATCACTGCGCACACCCGCCGAATCATTCAGCGTGCCGCCCGAATGGATTCCAGTCAATCCAGACTGGACCAACTATCAACGGGTGTTTGAGGAGATCCCTTTTTGGCATCAAATTCTAAACAGTTTTACGGTTTCGCTGTCCGTGGTGTTGGGCCAGTTGGTGACAGCCTCGTTGGCCGGATATGCCTTTGCCCGTCTTCACTTCCGATTTAAGGAAACGCTCTTCTGGCTGGTGATGGCGACGATGATGGTCCCGATCCAGGCGACGATCATCCCGGTCTATGTGCTGATGAGCAAATACCTGGGCTTGGGCGACACGCTGGCCTCGCTGATCCTACCGGCATTGCCCACTGCCTTTGGCACGTTCTTGCTGCGCCAATACTTTATGGCGATCCCCGACGAGTTCGAGGAAGCGGCTGTGATCGATGGGGCCAATCCATTTCAAGTCTTCTACCGCATCTATCTACCGCTCGTCTCGTCAGGGCTGGCTGTCTTGGCCGTGTTGACCTTCAACAGCCATTGGAATGAATTCTTCCGCCCGCTGATCTTTATGGTCACGAAGGAGAAATTCACCATTCCGCTGGGGCTGTTTGACCTGCAGGGCTATATGCGGACCGGCAGCATCTCGACCGTATTGGCAGGCATCGTCCTCTCGATGATCCCGGTCTTGATTGTCTATCTGTTCGGCCAGCGCTACTTGATCGAAGGCATCATGATGGGCGGTCTAAAGGCCTAAACCGCGCCTACTTGGAAACGAGATTCTACCATGCAGAACACCTCCCAAAACCCGGCGATTGATCAGGCGATGGCCGCGGTCGCCGCCGCGGTCCCCCAGGCCGAGCGCGACCCGCGCCGCCCGCGCTATCACTTTCGCCCCCCGGCCAACTGGATGAACGACCCCAACGGCACGATCTATGCCAACGGCTATTACCATCTCTTCTACCAGCACAACCCCTATGGCGATAACTGGGGGAACATGCACTGGGGCCATGCGCGCAGCAAAGACCTAGTGCATTGGGAACACCAGCCGATTGCGCTGTGGCCGTCCCTTGACCTGGACGAAGCGCACTGCTATTCGGGCTGCGCCTCGGTGACCGGCGATGGGCAGCCCATCCTGATCTATACCAGCGTCGGCCCAGGCGACCCACAACAACGCCGCGACAACGACCAATGGGCCGCGCTGGGCGACCCCGACTGGGTCACCTGGCAGAAGCACCCCGACAACCCGCTGCTCAGTCTCAAGACACATGGCGGCCCTGCGTTTGAAGGCGAATGGCGCGACCCCTATGTGTTTCATGCGGAGGGGCGCACCTTCCTGGTGGTGGGTGGCGCTTTTGACCAGACCGCGGCGGTGGCGCTCTATGAAGCGGATGACGCCAGCCTGATGCGCTGGACATACCGCAAGCTGCTCTACAGCGAGCCGCGCACGCAGACGCGCTTTTTGGAATGTCCAAACTTCTTCCAGGTGGGCGACAAGTGGGTGCTGTTAACCTCGCCCTACCGGCCTGTCTCCTACGTAACAGGCGATTTCGACGTCGACACGCTGACCTTCACCCCGCGGCGCAAGGGTACGCTGGACTCCGGCTATAACCGTGAAGCCACGGCCAACTTCTACGCCACCAACACCCTCTACGCGCCCGATGGACGCTGCATCCTCCTGGCCTGGGTGCGCGGCATTGAGCCGGGCCGCGGCTGGAATGGCTATCTCGCCATCCCGCGCGTGCTGACCATCGACGACGAGTATCGCCCGCGCCAGCAGCCGGTCGCCGAACTCGATCAACTGCGCGGCGCGCATCACGGGCTGAGCGGCCAATGGGTGGACCATACCCACCTCAGCGTGGACCGGACCGACAGCGCATCCGTCGAGATCCAACTGACCCTGGACCCCGGCGATACCGCCCAGTCGGGCCTGCTGCTCAAACCGGTGAACGGCGCAGACAGACCGCTGGAGATCCTCTTCACCCGCCAGGCGCTGCTGGTGGATGGTGTGCCCGCGCCCGTGGACTGGACACCGGGCGACCCGCTGGCCTTGCGCCTCTATCTAGATGGGGCCGGGCTGGAGTTGTTGACCGGCGATGGATTAGTGAGCGTCACCCGCGTCGTCGATTTGCCCGTGGGCGGCATGGAGGTCGAGGTCTTCGCCCGCAACGGCCGCGCCTGCATCCAACGCTATGACCGCTGGGAGATGAAGTCTATCTGGTAAAGCCCAATCGCTTTCACCTTGTCTGGCGCAGAGAAGCATGTTACAGTGTACATGCTTCTCTGTTCTTTTTGCCGGTTCAGCGCGCCCCTACGCTGCTGTCTGCCTGTCGTTCATCCTCATCCGCCACCAGACCCGTTGGCACGGGTCTATCAGAATTCGGGGAGATAGGGTATGAAAGTCGCCGACGCCATCGCCCACATCCTCAAGGCTGAAGGTGTACAGACGCTCTTCGCTTATCCCGTCAACCACCTGATCGAAGCCGCCGCCAAGGTGGATATCCGCACAGTCATCGTGCGCCAGGAGCGCATTGGGCTGCACATGGCGGACGCGATCAGCCGCCTCAGTTCTGGGAATCAAATCGGTGTCTTCTGTATGCAGCACGGGCCGGGCGCGGAAAACGCTTTTGGCGGCGTGGCCCAGGCCTATGGCGAATCTTCACCGATCCTGGTGCTGCCGATGGGCTACCCGCGCAGCATCGCCCAGGTGCAGCCCAACTTCAATTCCGCGCTCAACTACCGCCATGTCACCAAATCGGCGGAGAGCCTGCCCTATGCAGAAGCCACGCCCGACGTGCTGCGCCGCGCCTTCGCCGCCCTGCGGACAGGACGCCCGCGGCCCGCGCTGGTCGAAATCCCCACTGATCTGATGAACGCCGACCTGGGTGATCTGCCTCCCTACCGGCCTGTGCGCGCCGCACGGTCGGGGCCGGACCCGGCAGCGGTCACCGCGGCGGCGGAAGCGTTGGTCGCGGCGCGTGCCCCCGTCATCTACGCCGGACAGGGGGTGCATTACGCCCGCGCCTGGGCCGAGTTGCGCCAACTGGCCGAACTGCTGGAAGCCCCCGTCACCACCAGCCTGACCGGCAAAAGCACCTTCCCCGAAAACCACCCGCTCTATTTGGGGTGCGCCAACCGCGCCCTGCCCAAAGCGGTGATTGAGTTCCTCAACGACGCCGACCTGATCTTCGGCATTGGGTGCAGTTTTAGCACCACCAGCTTTGGCATTCCCATGCCTGCGGGCAAACCGCTCATCCACGCCACGCTGGACCCAGCCGACCTCTATAAAGACGTGATCCCCGAACTGGCCCTGGTGGGCGACGCCCGGCTGACGCTCCAGGCCTTGTTAGGGGAAGTGCGGCGGCTGCTGGCGGGCGGCGCGCGTGGGCACATGGACACCATCACAGACCGCATCGCCCAGACCAAAGCGGCGTGGCTGGCGGAATGGCAGCCCAAGCTGACCTCGGATGAGACGCCGCTTTCCCCTTACCGGGTGATCTGGGAGTTGATGCACACCGTGGACGTGCCTGACACGATCATCACCCATGACGCAGGCAGCCCGCGCGACCAGCTTGCCCCCTTCTGGGAGGCTGTCGAACCGCTCTCCTATCTGGGCTGGGGCAAGACGACCCAGTTGGGCTATGGGTTGGGGCTGGCGATGGGTGCAAAGCTGCTGCACCCCGA
>CAZYQJ010000542.1:3648-4332 GCA_964649925.1 uncultured Litorilinea sp. | reverse complement strand
CCATCAGCACAAATTGCTCATCGAAGTCCATCGCATAGAACTCGGTGTAGGAACCACCCGCGCCCAGCACGTCCATGACCTTCATGGCCACCGCATTCTTGAGATCGCCTTCACCGGAGGCCGGGATGCCGCGCGCCGTCAACAGGGTGTTCCCCAGGATCAGCCCCGCGCCCAACCGCTCATGCGCGCTCATGGGCGCGCCGCGATAGTAGTAGGCCAGCGCCGACAGCCCAAACTCGTCCACCAGCCGGTCTAGCCCGGCAGCGACCTGGCAGGCCCATGTTAAGTCGTCGGGGTTGACGCTTTCGTCCACCTCGAAGATGGCGTGAGCCTCCTCGCGCTTGGCAGCAATCTCTGCCTCACCGACCGCCGCCACCCGCTCGGCCAGGTCGTCCATCTCCAACACCTCGACGTGCGTCCCCAACTGGGCGTGGTGTTGGGTAAAGTCGGAGTACATATCGAGCATGCCGGGGTAGGTATGGCCCAGGAAGCCAAAGCGCGCCCCGCGCAGACAGCGCACTGCCGTGGCCGCGCGGCACCACTCCTGGAGTTCACGCCAGACGCGCGCATCGTCAAATAGCTGGCCGGAGACAACCTGGAAATCGATCCCGGCGCGGTGGAAGGCATTGGCGATCTCCGGCACGCAGCAGGTAGAGCAATTCGCCAGCCATTCGCCGGTGTCGG
>CAZYQJ010000542.1:0-3638 GCA_964649925.1 uncultured Litorilinea sp. | reverse complement strand
CGCGGACGAAGGCTGCAAGTTCAGCACCAGCACCGGGACTTTGGCCTGCTGCACGATGGGCAGCACCTGCGAACTGGTGGCGTAGGTGGCGGTATGGCAGATGAGCAGGTCTACATCTTCGGCGGCCAGGCGCGTGCCCGCGGCATGGGCCGCCTGCGGCGTGTCAATCAGCCCCACCGGCACAATCTCGGCAAAGGTCGCAAGTTGGTCGGCAACATGGCGGTAGTAACCCTCCAGCCGTTCTTTCAGGCCGGGGAACTGCGGCCAATACGCAGCCAGGCCAATCGCAAAGAGGCCCACGCGCGCCCTAGGGTAGCTTCGTGCGTCCAGGTTCATAGGTGGCTGTCCTAATTCGTGGCTGTGAGATCGAGTAATTCAGATAGGCAGGATGGCAGGGAATGGTACGAGCCGAAGCAGCCGTAAGCGACCGCATACAGGGATTAGCTCGGCCACACTCTAGCACGGATTGATTCTCCAGGCAAGGTCAAAATAGACCTACCATTACAAAGCAACGCGGGCGGCTCCCAGTGTGGAGCCGCCCGCGTTTTGTCGATCACCTGTGAACTTCATCAGCCCAGAAACATCGGCGTCATGTGGAGTTCGTCGGCAAATGCCTTCATCTCCTCGTCGCTCGGACGCCGCTCATAACGGCTGGCCGCGTCCAGCACCTTGGGCAGCAGGTGGATATCGCCCACCGTGTTGAGGAAGATACCCTCGCGGCCCAATACCCAATGCACCGCCTTATCGATATCCCCCTGATCTTCCAGTGGTTGATACCAGACCGTACGGTTGGGTTCGGTGGTGGCCCATGGCCCGCGCGTGATCGACTTGATCGTCTGCACCGCCACGTTCCGCTCCTGGCACAGCGCCATCAACCGCTCAAAATCCGCAGCATACTTGCTGTTCTGCATCAACGGATAGTTGTAGGGCAGCAGCACCGAATCAAAATCATATCGTTGCAGGCTGCGATAGTGCATGGCCGCGATCATCAGCCCGTGGCCGGTCACGCCAATAAAGCGCACCAGACCCTGTTCCTTGGCCTCCACCGCAGCCTCCAGCGCGCCCCCCGGCCCCATGGCGACATCCCATTCGTCGGGGTGGCCCAGGTTGTGAAGCTGGATCAGGTCTATCTGATCGACGCGCAGCCGATCCAGCGAGCGGTGAATCTCCTCTTTCGCCTTGTCATAGGTGCGCTCGCCCGTCTTGGTGGCCAGGAAGAAATCCTTGCGGTGTTTCTCCATCCACGGCCCGATCCGCAGTTCGGCGTCACCATAGCTGGCAGCAGTGTCGATGTGGTTGACGCCATACTCCAGCAGCACGTCCAACGTCTGGTCGGCTTCAGCCTGGGTGACACGCCCCAACGCCGCCGCCCCAAACAACGTCACCGTACTCATATGACCTGTGCGGCCAAACGGTTGCTTGCGAATCATCTCATACCCTCCCTATTGAAATGACCCCCAGCCCCCTCGCTGGACGCTGGGGTAAACACGCCTGCAAACCTACCATACGGCATACGCACCGCATGACAGCCCTTCTACGCGGCGTACGTGGGGACGGCATCTGCGGCCATGAACTCGGCATAGGCAGCGGCGAGCGCCGCTTCATAGACTGCACGCACCGGCACATCATGCGCCGCCGCCAGCCGCGTGCAGTCGTCCTGCTCCGGCTTGACGCCCACCACCGCGCCGTCCACGCGCTTGAGTTTCACCGCCAGCGTGCCGTAGGGGGTCGTCACCGAACGCATCTCGCGGCCTGCGGCATAGCGCCCTACCGGCTGTGCGCGCACCCCCAACGTTGTCGTCTCGCGCAGCAGGATCGTGGCAAAGTGCGCCTCCTGTTCCAGTGGGGCCAGCACGCTGATCATACAGCCGGGCCGCCCCTTTTTCATCTGGATCGGCGTCAGCCACACATCCGCCGCGCCTGCAGCAAATAGCGCCGCGCTCGCCGCGGCGTATAATTCCGGGTTCATGTCGTCGATGTTGGTCTCCAACACGACCATCGACGCGTGTTCGACGTCGCCCGCCGCAAGGTGGGGATCGACTTCCGCCGCGGCCAGCCAGAGCCGCGCCACATTGGGCCAGGCGAACTCCTTGCGCCCCGCACCCAGCCCCACGCGCTGCAGACGCATGGGCGGCTGGCGAAAGACCGCCAGTTCCGCCAACAGCGCCGCGCCGGTGGGCGTCACCAGTTCTCCCCGGCCTGGCGCGGGCCGCGTGGGTGCATTGGCCGCGGTGAGCAGCGCCAGCGTCGCCGGGGCAGGCAGCGGGATCGGGCCATGCGCGGTGTTGGCCCACCCTTCGCCCAGCGGCACAGCCCCCGCATAGAGTTGGGTCACGCCCAGCGCATGCAGCCCGGCGCAGACGCCCACAATGTCGATGATGGCGTCGAGCGCGCCCACCTCATGAAAGTGAATGTGATCCACCGTCGTGCCATGCACCGCGGCTTCTGCCTCGGCCAGACGGCGAAAGACCGCACTCGCCCGATCTTTCACCGCTGCGGGCAGGTCGGCGCGGGCGATGATCGCCAGGATGTCTGGCAGGTGGCGGTGATGGTCACCCTCCGCCGCGTCCACCTCCAACAACGTCGCGGTCAGCGGGCCGCGCATCACATGCGTTTGCGCCAAGCGCCAACTCCCCGCGGGCAGTTGCAGCCGGGACACGGTCTCTTCGAGCGCGGACAGGGGCCATCCGGCATCCACCAGACAGCCTAAAAACATATCTCCGGAAATGCCGGAGGGCATGTCCAGATAAGCGATCATGTCAGGGTTAGCTCAGTCAATGGAATTACAGTGGTGGATGCACTTGTGCCGTTGAGCGACCCGCTGCGGAAACCCGCCAGGTCGAGCGTCACAAACCGGTAGCCCGCGGCGCGCACGCCCTCCACAATCGTCTGATGGTTCGCTACGGCGCGGGCAAAGTCCTCGACGGGCAGTTCGATGCGTGCGATCTCGTTGTGATGGCGCACACGGAACTGTGTGAAGCCCAATTCAACCAGCACGTCCTCTGCCGCTTCGATCTGGCGCAGCAGTTCGGGGGTGATGGCCGTGCCATGCGGCACGCGTGACGACAGACAGGCCATCGCCGGTTTGTCCCAGATGGGCAGCCCCAGGTAGCGGGCGATCTGGCGCACCTCCGGCTTGGTGATCCCGGCCTCCACCAGCGGAGACCACACGGCGCGCTCGCGCGCTGCGTCCATGCCAGGGCGGAAATCGCCCAGGTCGCTGGCGTTGTTGCCGTCCATCACCACCTGCCACCCCTCCGCTTCGGCAAGCGCCTTGAGCCGGTCGTGCAGTTCGGACTTGCAGAAGTAACAGCGGTTGACCGGGTTGGCCGCGTAGTTGGGGTCAAGATATTCCTCGGTGTTGATCAGCCGGTAAGGTACGCCCGCTTCCTCCGCCACGCGGATGGCGCTGCGCATCTCGCGCGTGGGATAGCTGGGCGATACGCCGATACAGGCCAGGGCACGGTCGCCCAACTGCTCATGGGCCACGGACATGACCAGGGCGCTGTCCACGCCGCCTGAATAGGCCACCAACACCGATTCGCAGCCGCGCAGGATGCCGCGCAGCGTCTCCAACTTGGCTGCCACTGCAGGATCAAGGGTTGTGGGGGCCAACTCTGTCTGTGCTTGGTTGCTCT
>CAZYQJ010000541.1:0-4338 GCA_964649925.1 uncultured Litorilinea sp. | reverse complement strand
TCCCGCCTATCACAATCCGGTCAGGGTTAAAGATGTGCAGAATGTTGGTGATGCCCACGCCCAGGTAGCGGCCTGCCTGCCGGTATTGCTCCAGCGCAAACGCATCCCCCAGCCGCGCCGCTTGGTTCAGCAGTCGCGGGGAGACCGTTTCGATCTTGCCGTCCACCAGGTCAAGCACACGGCTCTTGGCGCCGCCGCGCAGCAGTGCCTGGGCGCGCCGCGCGATGTTGGGCCCGGACGCCAGCCCTTCCAGCGTGCCCACCACATTATCGCCGTGCTGCTCGGTCTCGGCGTCGATGGTCATATGGCCGATCTCCGCCGCCAGCCCCTGCCGCCCCAACAACATGCGGCCATCGATGATCACACCCGTGCCGATGCCTGTGCTGACCGTGATGTACACCATATGCGAAATGCCCTGGCCCGCGCCATAGCGGTGTTCGGCCAGCCCGGCCAGGTTGGCATCATTTCCCACATACACCGGGAGATGAAAATAACCGCCCAACTCCTCGCGCAAGTTCACATTGCGCCAGCCAGGCAGGTTCGGCCCCATCAACAGCACGCCGTGATATGGGTCCGTGGGACCGGGTGTGCCCGCGCCGATAGACAACACCGGGCCATCAGGCAATACGGCCTGAACGGCGCTTCGAATCCGATCCAAGACTGCGCTCGGCCCTTCCTCAGCCTTGGTCAAGATGGCCTTACGGGCGTAGAACTTGCCGCTCTGGTCGGCCAACACGGTGCGGATTTGCGTCCCGCCCAGATCCAGCCCCACCACCAAATCAGTCATTCCATCACCTTATCGCTGTCAGCAGAAGGTTGTTTTGATCATTGTACCATGCCCCCCGAAGCCGCCTAAACAGACATCGCGGAAGGCCGGTTGCAGAGCGATAGGCTTACCTGGGGGCCTGTGTCGACGCGCGCACGATCAACTGCGTGGGCAGCACGATCTCCTGCGGGTCGTCCGCGCCCGGTTCGGCAATACGCTTGAGCAACAGCGCGGCTGCCGTCTTGCCCAGGTCATAGGCTGGTTGCGCCGCCACGGTCAGAAACGGCTCGCCCGTGTAACTCTCCGGTAGGTCGTCAAAGACCACCAGCGAGAGGTCATCGGGCACACGCAGCCCCAGATTGCGCAGCGCACGCAGCGCGCCCATCGCGATAAAATTGTTGGCGGCCACAATCGCCGTGGGTCGGGGCGACAGCGAAACCACGCAGCGAGTCATCTCGTCGCCGCTGTCCACCGTGAAGCGGCCAAAGCGGATCAGGGCAAGGTCAACCGCCACGTTTGCCTGCTCCAGTGCCTGCCGGTAGCCCGCGGCACGCTCCTGCGAGACAGAGACATTCTCCGGCCCCGAAAGCAGCGCAATGCGCCGGTGTCCCAGTTGTAGCAGGTGATCTGTAAGGGTGCGAGCGCCCCCGGTGGACGCGCCGCGCACCACGTCCACCGCAACATCGCTCAGCCGCCGATCCAACACGACCACCTTGACATGTTGCGCCTGCAGCGCGCGCACCGCATCGCCACTGCTGGTGGCAGGCACAAGCAGCACGCCATCCACGCGGCGGCGCATCAGCATCGAGAGATACTGCGCCTGCTTGGCTTCATTTTCATCCGTGTTACACAGGATCACGTTGAAGCCTTCGGCGCTCGCCACGTCCTCCACGCCGCGCGCCACCGTCGTCCAGAATGGGTTGGTAATGTCGGTCAACACCAGGGCAAGCGTATGCGTCCGGTCGGATCGGAAGCTGTGCGCCAACATATTTGGCACATAATGAAGTTCCGCCGCAGCCTGTTCCACCCGCGCCCGCACCTCGGCGCTGACATAGCCCGAATTGTTGAGCACGCGCGAAACCGTGATCGGCGCAACCGCGGCCCGCTTGGCCACATCACGCACCGTAGCCCGCCGGACTTTTCCCGCAGCGTTTTTCTGACTACGCGACAATGGTATCTCTCCAGCCTCCCCAATCACCTACCGCTTCTGATCAGATGCGGACAGGTGCAGTCACATTCAGTCAAATACAATGACCACCTTGCCGCTCTGCCCTTCATCGGCCACCCGGTATGCCTCGGCAGCCTCGTCAAGTGAAAAACGATGTGAGACGATCCGCTCTGGTCGCAAATCCCAGGCCACCAGTTTCTCGACCAACTCCTCCATGTGCCCCAGACTGGTCACCCATGACCCGTAGATCGTGATCTGAGGATGGATGATTGTCTGGCTCACGTCGAAGTCGACCTGGTTGCCCTCGCCGACCATGGCGCAGCGGCCCCAACGTCGCGTGCCTTGTAGCGCCAGCACTCGGCCCGCCGGAGAGCCGGAACAGTCAATGCTGACCTCGCAGCCTTCCCCCGCGGTCAACGCCTGCACCTGCACCAACGCCTGGTCATCAGCCGCGACCGCTTCGTCAATGCAGCCCGTCTCCAGGGCAAAGTCCAGCCGCGAGCGCGAGACATCCGCGCCGATGACCAGCGGCGCGCCCATCGCTTTGGCGACCAGCCCTGCCGCCATCCCCACCGGCCCCACGCCGGTGACCAGCACCCGATCCTTGCCGGAAACCGCCACGCGGCGCAACGCCTCATAGACCGTGCCAAACCCGCACGCCACCAACGCGCCGTCTACATAGCTTAACGGTTCGGGCAGCGCCACACAGGTGTTTTCCTCCGCCAGGCAGTAGTCGGCATGACCGCCATCACGCTGCCACCCATAGGCCGCGCGCAGCGGCGATGTGCAGCTGATCATATACCCTTCGCGGCAATCATGGCAGACCCCGCACCCGCTGATGTGATAAAGGATCACGCGGTCGCCCACCGCAAACCGCTTACACCCCGGCCCCACCGCGGCGATCTGCCCGCAAGGCTCATGCCCGGCGATCACATTTTGATACGCCTCCGGCCCGTGCCCTAGATGCTCGCGGTAGATCGCCCGGATATCGCTGCCGCAGATTGAAGACGCCTTCATCTTCACCAAGACCTGACCGTGGCCCGGTTCGGGCACGTTAAACTCGCCCAATTCGACCCGCCGCCCGCCGGGCAGCAGCACCCCACGCATCTTCATAGTTATATGCCTTATCTGATTAGGGACGTTCGCCCCATTGATGCGATCAAAACCCCTTCTCCACGCCGCCCACACATCGGGATCGGGATCGGTTGCTTGACAAGCCCCTGCCACCTATGTATCATGGGCGGTGTGGTATCGGTACCACAAATCCTAGCATGGAACCAGGCCGGTTGTCTAGCAACCAAAACCTGTCCTGTGATGCCATTGCAGTGACAACGGAACCATCACCTGGCTTGCGTACACATCTTCCGCTTCCTGTCGTTTTAGTTTGATTCGCCAGCAAACGTGCAAGGCACGTTCTGATTGTTTTGAACGCAGCAGAACGCGCAGCCACCCATCCCCACGGAACCGGGTGGCGACCGGTTGATCGTCGCGTGTGTCACGTTCTGTCGGGCAACCGCTCATCACTTCCCGCGTCTTGCGCTGGTGTGTGGTTGACCTAGGCGGCGTGTTGTCTCACACCACCCATCTGTCCGAACACTTTGCCAACCATTTCTCAACCAGGAGGAGATCCATGCTTGCACAGCAACTATCACGGCGACGATTCCTGCAACTCAGCGGCGTCAGTGCAGCCGGTGCGCTCTTGGCGGCCTGCGCCGCACCGGCAGCCCCTGGCGCTGCCCCTGCCGGGGACGCAGGCGAAGCCGCCCCCAGCGGCGAAAAGATCATTCTCACGCGTGGCCATCACTGGGAAGCCTCCTTCCGCCCACGCCAGGAAGAATTCGATCAGATGTTCCTGGAAGAACACCCCGAATTTGGCCCCTTTGACATCACCTATAACACCTGGGCAGAGCACAATCAAATCGTCCCCACCTGGGCCGCCGCGGGCACACTCCCGGATGTCATCTATGTGCATGGCCGCTATGCCTTCCCCTGGGCCTTCGAAGGCATCACACGCTCGCTGCAAGACTACGTCGACAACGACGACGAGTTCAACGTCGAAGGCATCTGGGAAGAATCGCTCCGCCTCTACCGCTTCCGCAACAACCTGCACGCCATCCCCTATGACCACGGGCCGATAATCTTGGGCTACAACAAAGACCTCTTTGACGAGGCCGGTGTCCCCTACCCGGATGATACCTGGACGATGGACGACCTACTCGAGGCAGCCAAGGCGTTGACCAAAGAAAATCAGTGGGGCTTTAGCGGCTATGGCAATGCGGTGAACTTGGGCAATGAGTACGGCATCGCCCTGGTCGGGCCGTGGGGCGGCCAGGTGCTCGACGAGACCGAGACCAAGATCTTGCTGGATTCGGAGGAAAGCCTGACGGCGCTCCAGTGGTGGGCA
>CAZYQJ010000540.1:0-4345 GCA_964649925.1 uncultured Litorilinea sp. | reverse complement strand
GCCTGGCGGCGGGTTCTCTGCAGACAAGACAGACAGTTTGGTATGGAGGGAGGTAAATAGCTATTCAAAGTGCGGCGGAAGGGCTTCGATGAAAACTTCGGGTTCCGCCACAACTGCGCTCATAGTATCACACAAACCGGGCGCTGTTGCTGTCAACTTTCTGTCAATGGTGTAAACACTTACAGTCTCCTGTGGAACGGCGTTATTGGAAGCCCGTGCTGGCAACTTTAATGTACTCTTTGATAGGGGCATAGCCAGGCGGCGGCTGCAACACGACAGGCTGCGGCGTCTCGATACCCTGCTGCGCCTGTCGAAAGGCAAAGTAGTTCCACACAATCCGGCTGACATCCTTCATAGCCGTGTTGCTGGTCTGCCAGTCCATCCAACCGCTGCGGTAGAGAAAGACGCTGATCGTATATGGGCCGGTTGGCCCCCAGACCAACGCCACATCGCTGTGGCTCTCGTTGACAAAGCCATGTTTGTGGACGATCCAGGCGGTATTGGGCCGCGGCAGCCCAGCCCAGATCATCTCTTGGAATTCGTCATGGCTCATATAAAAAAGCACCGTCTCACATTCCTGCGGCGTAAAGTCGCCGGGAAAGACCTCCATTAACAGCCCACGCCCCTGCGTACACTCATAGATCGCGGCCAGCATCCGGCCCATTTCGGCGGTGCTTGTCTGCAAGTTGTGATCGGGGTTGGTATTCCAGTCATCACGCTGGTTGCCCGGTGTGGGGATCTGGGCAAGCTGCACCTCAGCGTCATAGCCCGACTGCATGTAGGTGTTCTCAAAGCCCAGGGCGCGCATAAACGCAGTAAACCGCTGCGCGCCCACCTCCATGCTGCCGTCGCCCAGATAGGCCAGCAGTTGGTTGGCTGCATAGTTGTTGCTCTCACCCAGGGCGTAATCCATCCACTGGCCGACCAGGTCACTCTCCGGGTCGTCGGCGGCGATGCCGTTGGGCAGCCGCTGCATCAGCGCGGCCACGATCCCAATCTTGAGCGTAGACATGCCGGAGAACGAGACATCGGCATCCACCAGCGCTTCCTCGCCGGTCTGCAGGTCACGAACCGCAGCCGCAGCAAAACCGGGAAAGTCCATAAAGTAGCGATCGATCTCGCGCTCCAGATCTTGCATAGTGGGCACAGGCGGCGGCGTTTCATCCCAGACCAACTGCACCACGCGGTCGCCGTCGCGGGTCAGCGCCTCCACCAATGCGGGGATACTCGCTTCCACGTCGAGCGTGCGCCCCGGCGAGCCTGGCGTCCAACTCCAGTCACGATGGTAGACGCCGACATAGCTGCTAGGCAGCGCGCCCGTCGCAGGCGCGCCCGTGGCCCAGCGTTCACTGGGCGGCAGCAGGCGTGCCGCTGAGGGCGGGCTGTTGTGCGCGGCCGCAGTCTGCTCCAGCCAGGCGCGCAGTTTGGCGTTATTCAACATAAAGCGCACGGGCACATCGCGGCGGCGCTGCTCAAAGCCCAACGCCTCACGCAGGGCGATCTCCATAAAGACCGGCCCCGTCAGGTATTGGCCCGCCTCCGCCACCATCTGGTCAACATCCACCTGAAAATCAACCTCTTCGGGGTACAACACCAGCCGGGTATCGCCAAAGCGCACGTCCAGCGGCGCGGTGTATACCTGCTCCAGATGGCGGCGAATCTCCTGTTTGTCCTTCAGGCTGCTCAGGTCCATTCCGCCCAGATAGACGCCGGGCGGCACAGGCGCGGCGGCAACCTTGAAACGCGTATAGAGGGGAAAACAGGCCAGGATCAGCACCAAGACGGTGATAAACCGCAAGAATCTACGCATGGCTGTGTCTATCCCCTGGCCCCCTGGGGTTACAGAGGCTTAGGGAACCAGGAACTGAATAATGCCTACTCCCACTCAATCGTCGCCGGGGGCTTGCTGCTGATATCATAGACCACGCGGTTCACCCCTGCCACCTCGTTGACGATGCGGTTGCTGACGCGCGCCAACAGGTCATAGGGGAGCCGCGCCCAATCCGCAGTCATAAAATCGTCCGTCGTTACCGCGCGCAGCGCCACCGTGTGGGCATAGGTGCGCCCGTCGCCCATCACGCCCACGCTGCGGATGGGCAGCAGCACCGCAAAGACCTGGCTCGTCCCGCGGTAGAGATTGGCGGCGCGCAGTTCCTCCAGGAAGATAGCGTCGGCATGGCGCAGCGTTTCCAGCCGCTCCCAGGTCACGTCCCCCAAGATGCGGATGCCCAGCCCAGGGCCGGGGAAGGGATGCCGCCAGACGATCTCCTCAGGCAGCCCCAATGCCTCGCCCACGGTGCGGACCTCATCCTTAAAGAGCATCCGCAGCGGTTCGATCAACTGAAAGGTCATGTCGGCAGGCAGCCCGCCCACATTGTGATGGGTCTTGATCGTGCGTGCGTGGCGCGTGTCCTCATTGCCCGCCGACTCGATCACGTCAGGGTACAGCGTGCCCTGCGCCAAGAAGGCGGGTGTGCCTGTCCCCCACTCGGTGGCCTGGCGCGCCGCTTCGGCCTCAAAGACGCGGATAAAGCGCGCGCCGATCCGCTTGCGCTTCTCTTCAGGGTCAGTCACCCCGGCCAGGTCGGACAAAAACTCCTCCTTGGCGTCCACCGCCACCAACCGCATCCCCTGGTGCTTGCGGAAGGTGTCGATCACCTGGTCGGCTTCGCCCTTGCGCAGCAGCCCGTGGTCGACAAAGACACAGGTCAGCCGGTCGCCGATGGCGCGATGCACCAGCGTGGCGGCCACGGCGCTGTCCACGCCACCGCTCAACCCGCAGATCACATGCCCATCCGGCCCTACCTGGGTGCGGATGCGATCCACCGTTTCCTGGATAAAACTGCTCGGCGTCCAGTCGCCGCGGCAGCCGCAGATGCGCTTGACAAAGTTCTCCAACAGTGCCGGACCCTGCGGCGTATGCGCCACTTCGGGGTGAAACTGGATGCCGTACAGCCGCCGATCCTCGTCGGCAATGGCGGCCAGCGGTGAATTGGCGCTGTGGGCGATGGCGATAAAGCCGTCCGGGAGTTGATTCACGCGGTCGCCGTGGCTCATCCACACCTCCAGCGTGGGGGGCAGGTCGGCAAAGAGCGGGCTGGCGCTATCGGCATGCCCGCCCGTCACCGTCACCTGGGCTCCGCCATATTCGCGCTCCTGGCTGGGGGAGACTTGCCCGCCCAACGTGTGCGCCAGCAGTTGCAGCCCATAGCAGATGCCCAACACCGGCACACCAAGAGACAGCACAGCATCCGGCAGGGTGGGCGCGCCGGGTTCATAGACGCTATTGGGGCTGCCAGACAGGATAATACCCTGGGGCTTAAGTTGTGGCAGCCGTTCAGCGGCCCGGTCCCAGGGGATCAACTCGGCGTAGACCTGCGCCTCACGTACACGACGGCAGATCAGTTGGCTGTACTGGCTGCCATAGTCCAAGACGGCAATCGTCTGGTGTTGCATCAGTCTCCCTGTCCCATCTGTGATGCTCGATTATCGATCCAATACTCATACTGGGCGGGTTCGGTCGTCACCGGAGCCAGCGCGCTGACCGCCACCACTGCGCTGCGCCGCCCATCCAACTGCGCCCGTATCACCGCCTGACCGCGGTCATTCACCGCCACCCGTTCCAGATCGACCAAGCGCCCATCTTCCAGCGTCAGCAGTTGCAGCAGCCACTGCTGTTCCAGCCGGTTGTCGGTCAGGAGCCAGCCTTCGCTCTCCCAGCCGTCGGCCCCCTGCTCAAAATCGGCGGCATATGCCAGCGCGGGGATGGCGACATCGTCCACAAACCACCCGCGGCCGTTGATCGCGTCGTCGGTCACGTATTCAAAACGCACCCAAACCGTCCCGCCCACATAATCCGACAGGTCGAAACGGTCGGTCACCCAGCCGTTGCTGCGGCCTGTATACCCCGGCCCCAGGGCGCTGCCCATGCTGTCTGGGGCAACCATATAGTCGCCGGTGAGCAAGGTCCAGTGTTTGCCGTCGCGGCTCGCCATCACATAACCGTAGTCATAGCGGTCTTCAATATCGTACCACAGCGCGGCGTGCATCTCTACGGGCGTGCCTGCGGAGAGGTGCGACAGGTCGAACTGCCGGGTCAAGCGCGTGTCAAAGTCGTCGCCGCGATGGCCCCACCACATCAAACGCCCGCTGTTGGGCTGTAGGTCCGCCAGCCGGGTCTCGGTGGCCCCGCGAAAGTGCATCTGCAGATCGCCCGCCCCTTCGAGCGCAATGTAGTCGGTCGCATAGTTGTAGACGGTAGCGGTTTCGGCCTCGGTGGGATAGCTGTCATGGACGGCGGCCAGGGCGGGCGAATCGAAGTCAACGCTCCGATAGCCATAGATGC
>CAZYQJ010000539.1:0-4347 GCA_964649925.1 uncultured Litorilinea sp. | reverse complement strand
CCGTATAGCGCAGGATCGTCACCTTGCCTGTCTCCGGGTCCACCTCGACATCCACGATATGTGTGCCAAAGCCCGGGCCTGCGCCCTTCGGACTGATCGAAACGCTGGCCGAGATCGGATCATAGTCCTGTGCCAGCGTGACCGCCGCTTCCTTAAAGGTCATGCGGTTGCCGTTCGCGATAAACGCGCCGTCTTCAAAGCGGATTTGGCCCGGATCGACACTCCAATAGTCGGCCAGTTGCGCCTGCATCTTTTCGCGCAGCGCCAGCCCCAGATTGTAGGTCGACCAGCCCAGCCTAAAGGTTACGCTGCTGCCGCCTGTGCCGCCGGTCAACCCGACCTCGTCGGTGTCGGCGATGCGAGGGTTGACATCTTCCGCCGCGATCCCCAGCGTCTCGGCCAACATCATGGCCGCCGATGCACGCGATCCCCCAATGTCCGTCGAGCCTTCTACCAGGTTGACGGTGCCGTCTGGGTTGACATTGGCGCTGACACTCGTCGGGCCTGACCCGTTAAACCAGAAACCGCTCGCCACGCCGCGACCGCGATACTTGCCTTCCAGCGGCGTCTTGTAGTGCGGGCTGTTCATCGCCGCTTCCAGCGTCTCCAGAAAACCGATGCGGCCATAGATGGGGCCATCAGCCCGACGGTCCCCCTCGACCACTCCGTTGCGGCGGCGGAACTCCAAGGGATCAATGCCCAACTTTTCGGCCACTTCGTCGATCACCGTCTCGGATGCAAAAGCCGCGTTGGTCCCGCCGGGTGCACGATAGGCCGCAGTCTGCGGCTTGTTCACGATCACGTCATAGCCGTCGATCCGCACATTCTCCAGCCGGTACGGAGCCAGGATCACCCCTGCGCCCGCGCCGACCGGCGACCCCGGATACGCGCCCGCTTCGTAGATCAGTTCAGCCTGCGCCGCCGTGATCTGGCCATCCTTCGCCGCGCCGATTTTGACTCGGATGTAGCCCCCCGAAGTCGGGCCAGTTCCTTTCAACACCTCCATGCGTGACAGCGCCAGCTTCACGGGCCGCCCGCCAGCCTTCTTGGAAAGCAGCGCCGCCGGGACATCGGTATAGGCGGTAAACTTGCCGCCAAACCCGCCGCCAATCTCCATCGGCGTCACACGTACCTTGGAGACGGGCAGCCCCAGCAACTCCGCTACCTGGCTGCGGATCTGCCAGGGCCCTTGCGTGGAGGTAAAGATCTCCACATGGCCGTCTTCTCGATAAATCACGGTGGACGATTGTGGCTCGATGTACCCCTGGTGCACCATCGACGTCTTGAACTCACGCTCGACCACCACATCGGCGGCGGCAAACCCGGCCTCTAGGTCGCCGCGCTCGTGGCGGAAATGGGCTGCAACATTGGTCGGCGCATCCCCTTTTTTGCCCAGTTCGTCCGTGCGCAGATCCTCCAGGATGATCGGCGCATCCGGCTTCATGGCATCTTTCACGTCACTGACATGCGGCAGCACTTCATAGTCCACCTTGATCAAGGCCAGGGCTTCCTCCGCCACATGCGGGCTGACCGCAGCGACCGCAGCGACCGCATGGCCGTCATAAAGCACCTTGTCATGCGCCAGAATATTCGCAGCCAAATACTTTAGATTGACCGCATCCTCGCCCATCTCCTCGATCCGGTCGGCGACTTCGGCCATATCCTTGCTGGTCACCACGGCATAAACACCGGGGTAAGCTTCGGCTGCACTCGTATCAATCGAGCGGATGCGGGCATGGGCATGCGTGCTACGCAGAATCTTGGCGTACAGCGTGCCGCTGAGGTGCGTATCATTGGCATACTTCGCGCGGCCCGTCACCTTGTCTGTCCCGTCATGGCGAATCGGGCGCGTGCCGATCACCGTGTATGATTGACCACTCGATTGAAGTGTCGATTCGGTCATGGATATTGCCTCCCTAGCTGAATCTGTTCGAGACACCCGGTTCCATTATGTGCCCACTGGGCATTGAGGTACGCTGTGCGCGGGACTACCGCTGAGTGTGTGGTCTTAGCAGCGCATAAAATGTAGCATATCTTCGGCGATTCCGAAAACACGTTCTCCCTGGAAAACGCATATTCGTACCTGCGTCCACGCCACGCTTCCCCGGATCTGTGCTATACTGCCACCCCAAGCACATCGCCATCCACGCCACCACCCTACCTTGGAGTGATTCCATGTCTGCCACCCTGCCCACCCGCCGCCTGGGCCGCACCGGTCTCCTAGTGTCCGCCCTGGCCCTCGGCACCGTCGAACTCGGCATTGACTACGGCATCGCCGCCCCCGGACATTTCGGACGTCCCGACGAAGCAGACGCTATCCGCCTGGTCCATACCGCACTCGACGCGGGCATTAACCTGATCGATACCGCCCGCGCCTACGGATCCAGCGAAGCGGTACTCGGGAAAGCCCTCGCTGGCCGCCGCCATCAGGTCGTCCTCGCCAGCAAAGTCACCACCCAAAGCCCGCATGGCAGCCCGCTTACGCCCGCCGACCTGCGCCGCCAGATGCTTGCCTCGCTCGACACCAGTTTGGCAACGCTTAACACCGATTACCTGGATATCTGGCAGATTCACAACGTCGACCAGCCGACCCTGGACGCTGCGGAAACAGTCGCCTCCGTCTTTGACCAGGCGCGCAGCAGCGGGAAGATCCGCTGGACGGGCGGCTCGTTCTATGGTGATGCGCTGCCGCTGGCCGCACTCGACACAGACCTTTTTGACGTGATGCAGGTGACCTACTCGGTCCTCGACCAGCGGCTCGCGGATACGTTCTTTCCAGCCGCCGCCGCGCACGATATCGGCATCCTGGTGCGTTCGGTCCTGCTCAAAGGCGCGCTCACCGAGCGCGCCGACTATCTGCCATCTCACTTGAGCAGGCTGCGCCATCATTCACAGGAGTTTCGCCAAACACTGGCCGCCTCTAGGCTGGGCGCGACACCGGCCCAGGCCGCTATCGCCTTTGCCCTGGCGCACCCAGCCATTCACTCTGTTTTGATCGGCGTGCGTACTGTCGAAGAACTGGCCGATAACCTGGCCGCCGCACGGCTGCAACTGCCTGACAGCCTGCACCGCCAACTGGCCGCACTGCGTCTGGACGATCCCGACCTGCTCAACCCAGCGACATGGGGCATCCCCTAGCGGCTAGGCAGGTTGCGCAGTCAATGATCCAAACCCAGCCGCCTGCCACACCTGGTCGATGGCAGCCGCGGTCGCCTGCACTGCCGCTTCAGGGGCCATCTCGCGCACGCGCTGGCTAAACGGTTCCGCAGTCACCGGCCCATCATAGCCGATGTCACGCAGGGCCTGTAGAAAACCGGCAACGTCCAGTACGCCGGTTTCACCCGGCAGGGCACGCACCTGATCCAACTGCTCATCTACCGCCACGCCGACCGGCGCATCGTTGATATGCACCACCACCACATCCTGATTGCGCAGTTCGCGCACCTGGTCGTTTGTGCCGTACGACGTGTAGAGGTGCCAGATGTCCAACAGCAGGCCTACGTTGCCGGTATCCATCGCCGCGCCCAGGGCCAACATCCCTTCCAGCGTATAGATAAAGCGGTGCTGAAAGCGGGAACGCAGCGTCTTGGGGCCAACAAACTCCAGTCCAAGCCGAATACCGTGGCTGGACAAGATTTCCGCCGCAGGCTTAATCCGCGCCACGTGAAAACGGAAGTTCTCCAAAAAATCGCGTTCATCGCTGCCCGGCATCAGCCAGGTGGCTGTCCGGTCACAGCCCAATGCCACAGCCAATTCCGCCAACCCCGGCAGCGCGTCCAGCCCCTCGCGCCATGTCGCCTCGTCCTTGCGGAACTCGACCGGGAAGCCAAACGATCCCGGGCGTACACCAGCCTCGGCAAACAGGCTCTTGACGTGATCCACGCCCTTGAGCTTTGCCAGCTCAGCGGCCTCGGTGATGGAAAAGTCTATCCCTCTAAAGCCATTGGCGCGCGCGTACTCAATCGTCTGCGCCAGATCAGCACGAACGCCGATCGCGCCCGTGTTCAAATTGGCATACATCACAATCTTCTTTCTGGTTTCTATTATCCTGCGACGGAATGGGTAGGCGCCAACAGCGCCGATTCAGATAGTTGCCAAGGGCTGGTCATATTGCCCTGTTCGCCAAAAGCCAGCGGCACTTCCTCCACAAGCCGCAGCCGCGGGTGTGCTTCGACCGCGTCACGCAGGCTGGGACTGACCCACAATGTATCCAGCGTCAACGTATCGCGGATCATCACCATACGCGCCTCTTCCCAGGGACGCGCGCACCCGCGCACGGCAGCCTGCAGCGCGCGCTGGTCGTCGGCCATCGTAATAGGGAGGCTCACCCGGAACATCCCAAAGATG
>CAZYQJ010000538.1:0-4349 GCA_964649925.1 uncultured Litorilinea sp. | reverse complement strand
TACGCCGGAGCCTCATCGAGAAGCCCTTCGTATGCCTTGCCGCAACTCGACGTCCCAGTATAGCATACGCTGCCAAATTAGCGCGCGGCGGCACGGTGAAGCACGCGTCGGATCAAGGAGAACACGACCACCCACCGTGTATTTTTCTATTCTCGGCCTGCCCGTGTACACTAGGGCGGATGAGATGGAGCCTTGTATGCCGCGGATGGCCGCGGCGGGTGTGTTGTTCTAAGGACAGTGGTTAGCATGAAACGGCGGCCCGACTGGATTTTCTGGGGCGCGCTGGCACTCTCTCTGCTGCTGGGGCTGGATCGAATTGTGGCCGACCCGGACCACCCCACCGGCCGCGGCAGTGTGGTCATCTCCGAGTTCAGCGCCGTTGGCGGCATCGAGATCCTCGACGAAGACCAGGAACGCTCGGACTGGATTGAACTCCACAACCGCAGCGCCCAACCCGTCGATCTGGAAGGCTGGACGCTGACCGACGACCCCACCCAGGTGGATAAATGGACATTTCGTTCCTTCACCCTTGCCCCGGGGGAGGTGGCGTTGCTCTTCGCCTCCGGCAAGAACCGCCGCGAGATCAAGCCGGAGGAAAACCGCCACTATCTGCATACCAACTTCCGGTTGAGCCGCGAGGGCGGCTTTTTGGCGTTGTACCCGCCCACGGCGCGCCGTTATCTGGATGCTTCGGTCTACGAGTACCCACCCCAAATTGCAGGCGTCTCTTATGGGCTGGTGACGCTACCCAACGGGCGCAGCGAACCGCGTTATCTGGAGACGCCCAGCCCCGGCGAACCCAACGACACATCCACGGCCTGGCAGGGCATCCTGCCGCCGGTGACCTTTAGCATGCCGCACAGCATCGTGTCCAACCCCATCAGCGTGACGATCAGCAGCCCCATGCCGGGCGCGCAGATCCGGTATACCACCGACGGCAGCACGCCGACCGAACAGAACGGCGCGATCTATACCGATCCGCTGACGCTGACCCAGACAACGCTGCTGCGCGCTGTCGCCTTTCTGCCCGGTTATCGTCCCTCGCCCGTGGCAACGCAAAGCTATCTCTTCCTGCCGGATGTGCTCTCTCAACCCGCAGACCCGCCTGGCTGGCCCGCCACCTGGGGGACGCACCGCATCAACCGCGGCCCCTACCGCGCCGGGACGCCGGTGGAGGCGGACTATGCCGTCGACCCGCGCGTGGTGAAAGACCTGCATGACGGGCCGCTCTTGGAGGAAGGCTTGCGGTCGATCCCCTCCATATCGCTGGTAACGGACATGGACAACCTGGACATCTATGTCACCCCGCAGGATCGCGGGCGCGAGACCGAACGCCCGGTCTCGGTGGAATGGATCGACCCCGAAGGCGGGCCGGGTTTCCAGGTCAACGCCGGGATGCGTATCCAGGGCGGCGCCGGGCGTTGGGAATTCATGCCCAAACATTCCTTCCGCCTCTTTTTCCGCAGCGAGTATGGCACGCCGTGGCTGGAGTATCCGGTCTTTGCGGATTCGCATGTCACCTCGTTTGACACGCTAGTGCTGCGCGCCAGCGTCAACCGCGGGTTTGCCGGTTATGTGCCGGAGGATGGCGACACGATTGACTACCGCAGTTCCACCTACCTGCGTGACGCCTGGACGCGCACCTCGCAACTGGCGACGTCGGGGGTGGCTTCGCACGGGCGCTTTGTCCATCTCTATCTCAACGGCCTCTATTGGGGGCTGTATGAGGTGGTCGAACGCCCCGATGCCGCCTTTGCCGCTTCATACCTGGGGGGAGAGGTGGATCGCTGGTCGAGCATCAACCATGGCGGCTATGTCAGCGGGCCGGGCGACCGCTTCAATGTGCTGCTCGACCTGGCGCGCAATGGCGGGCTGGATGACCCTGAACGCTACGCCACCTTTCTGGAGTTTCTCGACCCGGCCCAGTTCAGCGACTATCTCCTGGTCAACTGGTATGCGGGCAACAGCGATTGGCTGGCGAACAACTGGTATGTCAATGTGCGCGACCCGGACGGGCGCAACTATTTCTTTATCTGGGATGCCGAAGCGACCTGGGATCAGGGGGCGAACATCCTCTTAGAGGGGCTTGAACGCGAACGCGCCCCGTTCCCCAACGTGGTCAAACTGATCTTTGAGGCGGCCTGGGCCAACCCCGACTTCCGGATCACCTTTGCCGACCGCGCCTATCGCCACCTCTTCAACGACGGCGCACTGACCGATGCCGCCGCCCGGCAGCGCTGGCTGGAGTTGCAGGCCCAGATTGACACGGCCATTGTGGGCGAGTCGGCGCGCTGGGGTGATACGCGTTATCCCGAACAGCCGATCCGCCGCGATGACTGGCTGAACGCCAGTGATGCAGTCCTGGCGCAGATGGAGGGCAACGCCGCACGCCTGGTCAACCTGCTGACCGAGGCGGGGTACTACCCCACGCTGGAACCGCCCGCCATCCACCCGCGCGGCGGAGAATTTACTGGGACGCTGACGGTTACGCTCGATGCTCCCGAAGATGCACCCGAAGGCGTGGTCTATTACACCGCCGATGGCAGCGACCCGCGCACGCCCACCAGCGGCGACCCTGCCCCTACGGCCCAGGTCTACACTGAACCGCTGGTTCTGACCACGACGACCCGGCTGGCAGCGCGCACCTGGGTGGATGGGACGTGGAGTCCCCTGCACGAAGTGACCTTTGACAAGCAGGGTGAACAGGGGCGCGTGGTCATCAGCGAGATCATGTATCATCCCTACGGCGATGAGCAGATGGAGTTCTTGGAACTGAAAAACGTGGGGGACACTCGCGCCGATCTGTCGGGCGCGTACTTTGAGGGGATCGACTTTCGCTTTGCGGAGGGGACCACGCTCGCGCCCGGCGCGCATTTCCTGCTGATCCGCGACCTGTCACGCTTCCGCAACCGCTACCCTGATCCCGAGGTGCATGGCGTCTACCGGGGCAAGCTCTCGGACAAGGGCGAAACCTTGACGCTCTACGCCTATGACGGCACGCTGATCACCCAGGTGACCTATGACGACGGGCGCGGCTGGCCGTTGAGCGCCGACGGCGCGGGCGATTCGCTGGTATGGGTAGAAGGCTGTATGGACACAGCGGCGCGCGCTTGTTGGCGGGCAAGCCGCACGCTCTATGGCACACCGGGCAGCGATGAGCCGGGGACACGGTAGCGATCATGGCCCGTATACGTAGCCACATGCGCTATGAGTTGAAATACCTGTTGCGCCGAGAACAGGCCGAACGGCTGGCGGGCGCACTGTGCACGCACATGGCCGTGGACAGCCACGGCGACGAACGCGGGGTCTATCCCATCACCAGCCTCTACTATGATACGCCCGACTATAAGGCCTATTGGGACAAGATCGACGGTCAGCGCAGCCGCCGCAAGGTGCGCGTGCGTGTCTATGGCGGACAGGCCATCACGCCTGACACAGCGGCCTTTGTCGAAATCAAACAGCGCATCAACAAGATGATGTGCAAACGCCGTGCGGTGCTGCCCTATCAGCAGGCCATTGCCTTTGACGACTTTGAGATGTTGGCAGCCGACTGCGACGGCCCCGAAGCCGCGCTGCTGCGCGAGGTCTACTATCTCTATCGCACGCTGCAACTGCGCCCGGCCTGTGTGGTCACCTATGACCGCATGGCATTTGAAGGCAATGAACTCTATCCCGACCTGCGCGTGACGTTGGACAGCAACCTGCGCGGGCGCATCCACGACCTGTCGCTGCTCTCCACGGGTGCGGCGACCAACCAACGGGTGTTCGACCCGACCTATGTAGTCCTGGAGGTCAAGGCCAACGCCAATGTGCCTTCCTGGCTGGCGCAGCTTTTGGCCGACCATCATTGTACCTTTTTCCGCATCAGCAAATATTGTCTGGTGCTGGAACATAGCAAGGTCATCGCCGGGCGGCAGCATATCATACAGCGGTAACGCATGGACAGAGGATAACCCGCATGGATTTTGGCAGCCTGTTGGAGGCGCTGCAAGACACGACCGAGGTATTTACCATCCAGGATGTGATCCTGACCATTGTCCTCAGTTTCCTGTTGGCACTGGTGATTGGATGGGTCTACCGCGACACCCATCGCGGCGTGGCCTATTCGCAGTCCTATGTGCAGACGTTGGTGCTGATGACGATGGTGGTGGGGATCATCATGCTGGTCATTGGGTCGAACATTGCGCGCGCCTTTACGCTGGTGGGCGCGCTCTCGATTGTGCGTTTCCGCAACGCCATCAAAGAGACGCGTGATGTCGGCTATATCTTTTTTGCAATGGCGATTGGCATGGCGTGCGGCACGCGTTTTTACCTGCTGGCGGTCGTTGCTACGGTCGTGATCTGCGCCC
>CAZYQJ010000537.1:0-4356 GCA_964649925.1 uncultured Litorilinea sp. | reverse complement strand
CTTCATCGCTACGACCACGCTTCAATTTGAAGAGGACAGGGTGCGCTATCAGTCCACAGTCAATGTAGGGTTTGGGGCCAAACGCCGCCCGGCGTTGGTGGGGCGAGCGAAATAAGGACAGTGAATAAGCCAGGTGACCGGCACTTTGCAAGTGCCGGTCACCTGGAAGATTTTTAGCTCGACGCGCTGGCGTAGCGGCGCAGCCCGCTGCGAAAGAGTACGGTCGCGCCGCAGAACAATGCCGCCGCAAAGACCCATGCGCCGATGAACAACGCCGGACTCAAGATCCCTGTTAACGCCTGGGCCGGGACAGTCGTCATCACTCCCACGGGCACGATCCACGTCAAGACCAGCCGGATCCACCCCGGATAAAGCTGGATGGGATAGCGTGCCATCTCATAGATGCCGTCGAAGACCCAGCCAAACAGAAAGCCCGGACTCCAAAAGACCATCCCCGCAAAGGCGAGCAGCAGCGAATACAGCACCACCAGCCCCAACCCCAATGACGCTATAAACGAAACGATCTGCGCCGTGGTCAGCGTCGTGGGCAGTTGGGCAATGGCCGCCACGATCACCCCCACGCCCAACGCCAGGTCAATCAAGGCAAAGGGCCGCCAGTGGCGAAAGGTGGCGATGAACTGCGTGTCCACCGGGCGCAGCACCACATAATCAAAGTTGCCCGTCCAGATGTCCCCGTCCATGCCTGCCAGCGCGTCCAGGCTGGGCGAGATGAACAGCCCGCGCAGCGCGCTGAGGGTCATGTAGACCCCCAGCACGGCCAGCGTCGAGGCAAACGTCCAGCCGCCGATCGTCTCCAGGTGGCTGAACAGGATCACCAGGCCAATCACCCCCATCACCAGGCTGAGCAGCGAGTAAAACAGGCTGATGAAGAAGTTGGCCGGGTAGGCCAGTTCCTGCTGGATGGAGGCGCGCAGGAACTTCCACAGAACCGCAAGATAGGTACGCATCTCACCCTCCTACCGCCACATAGCGGCGCAGCCCCTGCTGCCACATCAGACGTGACGCCAGCAGCGAGAGCGCCAGCCAGGCCAGTTGCAGCCCGAACCCCTGTCCGATCTGCTGCGGGGAAAGCTGCCCCATCAGGATCTCCACCGGAAAGCCGAGCATGTAGCGGAACGGCAGCCAGACCGCCAGCGTCCCCAGCGCGCCCGGCAGCAGCGTGGTGGGCGCGATCTGCCCGGCGAAGAGGAAGATCAGCGACTCCTGCACGCCCACCAGCGCATCGGATCGCGTCCACCAAAAGGCGATCAGCGCCACCGCATAGCCGGAGAAGAAGCGTAGCGCCCAGGCCAGCCCCAACGCCACGACAAACAGCCCCACCTCGGCTGGCGTAGGCGCAAGCGTGGGGCGCAGCACCAACGCCAGCAGCGCGGTCACCGGGATCACAAAGGTCATATAGACCACCTTGCCCGCCACCTCCGAGGCAATGGCGTCGAAGATCGGGGCCATCGGGTAGAGCAGCAAGGTGTTGAGGCTGCCCATCTGGATCATCATGCCCACCGTCCAGGTGGCCTGCGAAACGGTCAACTGGCTGACGTTGATCAGGATCAGGTAGTAGGCGACGAACTCCCCGCGCGTCCAGCCGTTGATCGTCTCGCTGCCTGCCGCGGTCGACCAGACAAAGAGATAGATCAGCGGGCCGACCATCCACCCAAAGGCCAGCACAAAAAAGAAACCCCGGCTTTGCATCCACGAAGCCCAGGTGCGCCGGATCAGCATCCAACCGGCCCGTACGTTCATGCCACGCCCCCTGTCACCAGTTGCCCCTGCGCCGGTTGACCCGCCTGGGGTTCGCCGCCGGTGAGTTCACCTGCGACATGCTGCGTCGAATAGATTTGGTCGATCACTGCTTCGATGGCCGGTTCCTCCACGGCCAGGTCGAGGATGGGCAGCGTGTTGAGCAGGTAGGCGGTGATGGCAGGGACTGCGGCGCGGTTGGCGCGCAGGGTCAGCCGTTCCCCCGCTTGCTCCATCACCTCCACCCCGGCGGGAAAGGTCAGATTGGCGTCGCTGCGTTCGGGGTCGAGCGTCAGTTGGATCAGTTTGAACGGGGCAAGACGCTGTACCAGTTGCGCCAGCGGCCCATCATAGATCAGGCTGCCGTGATGGATGACCATCAGCCGCGGGCAGAGCGCCTGCACATCCGCCATGTAGTGGCTGGTCAGGATGATGGTTGCGCCGGTGCGCCGGTTGTATTCGCCGATAAAGTCACGCAGGCGGCGTTGTACAGAAACGTCCAGCCCCAGCGTCGGCTCGTCCAGGAACAATACCGCGGGTTGGTGGATCAAGGATGCCACCAGTTCACACTTCATGCGCTCGCCCAGCGAGAGGTTGCGCGCCGGTTTGGTGAGCAGGTCGGTGATCTCCAGCAGCGTAGCCAGTTCGTCGATGCGCTGCCGCAGGGTACGCTTTGGGACACGGTAGATCTCCCCCAGCACCGCATAGCTGTCCAGCGGCGGGATGTCCCACATCACCTGGCTTTTGTTGCCCATGACCATGCTGATCTGGCGCAAGTAGGATGGCTTGCGCTGCCAGGGAATCTCCCCCACCACGCGCGCCTCGCCCGCCGTCGGGTGAAGAAGCCCGGAGATGATCTTGAGCGTGGTGGTTTTGCCTGCGCCGTTGGGGCCGATAAAGCCCACCACCTCGCCCGCCTCGATGGAAAAGCTGATCTCTTTGACGGCGGGCACAGCCTGGTACTTGCGCCGTACCAGGCTCCACAGCGCGGCCTTGAGTCCCTCCTGCCGTTCCGGCACGCGGTAGGTTTTGGATAAGTTGGTTACAACAATTTGAGGTGTAGCCACTGTTTTCCCCCTGTGGAACAACCGATTGAAACCCGGAACAATTGTTCTCAGGATTCCAGAATAAGGGGTTGGAGTATAGGTGGAGGGTTTTGAGGAAAGGTGATCGGCTATTTGAGGCTTTGGCTCAGCTTGATCATGTGGCCGATCTGGCTGATCATGGCGCGGGCGCGCCGCTCTTGTTCCTGCAGGCTGGATAGCCAGCGATCGGCGGCCATCTGGATATCTTCATCCGGGCGCGGGGTATCCAGGGCTTGGGCCAGATTATCGCGCCTGCCTGCATCAAACTGGATCAGCATGCGCAGGATCGCCATGCGGCTGTACCCTGCCTGCGCCAGCACGCGGATGACACGCAGCCGCCCAAGTTCCGCCGCGCCGTAGAGACGGTAACCGCTCTGGGGGGCGCGCGGCACGTCGATCATGCCGTCGCGTTCCCAACTGCGTAAGGTGTCGGCGCTGACGCCCAGCCGTTCCGCCGCTTCACCGATCAGAAGCTGGCGTTTGGTTGTGTCCAACACCTGGCCCATTGCCCACCGCTCCAGAAATTCGACAGCGGCTTCGGCATAGGTGCGCTCGGTGCGTACATGCACAAGACACTGGTAGGCCAACTCCATCGCCATGCCTAGGTCATCAGCGGCCGCGCTCCTGATCAACTCCTCCAGCACGGGTTTTTTGCCGGGATAGGGCCATTCCAGGGCCAGCCGCGCCAGGCGCATTTGCTCCAGGTGGACTTGGGCAAAGAGCCGGTAGCCGGTGGGGCTGCGCGGGACGGGCGGGAGATATCCCCATTCTTCATATAGCCGCACGGTATTGGGGTGGACGCCAACCGCTTTGGCGATCTGAGCAGTACGTAGAGGTTTGGATGCCACGTTTCGTTAGAACAAGCCGGTTCTGAGCGTACAGATCAGGCTCATTATAGGGCAAAATCGGGCCAAACCCTACAACGTTCATCCAAGGTTGAAACTTACTTTCCGAGAAAGTGCCGGTCACTGCTGTGTGGCCGCGGCCTCCATGCACATCTGCTCAAACTGGTCGGCGCTGCGCGCCCACGAAAAATACTGCTCGGCAAAGGCGCGCCCTTGCGCGGCCAGCCGTGCCTGTTCTTCCGGATTCCGCAGCAGTTCGGCCACACAGCGCGCAAACTGGTCGTCTTGATCCGCCACATAGAGCGGCGCATCCACGCCATCGGCGGCGCGCAGCCCTTCGGCGGCAATCGAACTGGCGACGATGGGTACCTGCATGGCTAACGCTTCCTGGAGTTTGTTTTGCATTCCCGACCCATAGCGCAGCGGCGCGACAAAGACCGACGCCTGCTCCAGATAGTCGCGCATGTCCTCGACAAAGCCGGTGACGGTCACGTCCGGATGCGCCTGCGCCTGCTGCAAGAGGGCCGGGGTGGGGTTGCGGCCCGCCAGGATCAGCCGCACATCGGGGACGAGCGCGCGCAGCCGCGGCATCACCTGGTTGATCAGCCGCAGCGCCGTATCCTCGTTGGGCGAGTAGTCCATCACGCCGGTGAAGATCAGGGTGTGCG
>CAZYQJ010000536.1:0-4357 GCA_964649925.1 uncultured Litorilinea sp. | reverse complement strand
AGCGCCGCGCCATCTTGACCTGTTCGATGATGCTGGCATCGTGTGCCTGGCCCATGACCACGGTCATGGTGGCCCCGGCCTTGAACATCATCTCGGCCTCTAACCCCGCGCCGTCCATCGTCTTGAGGTCCGCTACAATTGGCGTATCCGGATAGGCCGCGCGCAACGCTTGCACACAGCGCAAGCCTTCCGCCAGGATCAGCGGCGTGCCAGCTTCCAGCCAGTCTACCCCGGCGCGCATGGCCGCATGCGCCAGTTCCATAGCCTCGTCAATCGTGGTTACATCCAGTGAAACCTGAATAATCGGTGCTTCGCCCATGGCAACAGCCCCCTTGTTGGCGGTTGGCGATGATTATGTTGGGCCGCATGTTGAGACCTGCCGACACCCGTTGAGCAGCCACCTACCGGCGGCATCGCGGTCAGTCCGCCAGGCGCAGGACTGACTTCACGTTTGCGCCCTCCTCCATCCTGGTAAAGGCCTCCTCCCACTCAGCCAGCGGATAGACGCCCCAGATCACCGGATCGAGATTGACCTGCCCCGTGGAAAGCAGGGTCAACACCCGTTCCCAGGTTGGATACGTATGACTAAAGGATCCCTGGAGCGTGACTGCCTTGCCGACCAACGGATCGAGGTTGAAATCAAGCGGCTGCGGTCCCCACCCGATCTTGGTAATGCGTCCATTCGGGCGCACCAGTTCCAGCGACTGTTGCAGGGCACGGCTCACACCGGTGCAGTCCACCACCAGATCTGCGCCAAACCCATCACCCAACCTTTGGATCAACTGGACAGCGTCCTCACGCTGCACGTTGACCGTGTAGTGCGCGCCCAACTCTTGGGCCACTTCCAGCCGATGGCTGTCCACATCCGTACCTAACACCACAATCGTGCCTGCGCCGCGCAGCCGCACAATCTGCAGCGCCATGATGCCAATTGGCCCTGGCCCCTGGATCACCACCAGGTCGCCCGGCTTCATCGCCGTCTTCTCGACCAACGCGTTGTACGCCACGCAGATCGGCTCTGTCAGCGCGGCGTGCTCAAATGGCACGTTGTCGGGGATGCGATGCAAGATTTCAGGTCGTGCCACCACATAATGCGTGAACGCGCCGTCGGCCAGCGCGCCATAGCCCAGACGGTGGGGACACAGATTGTAGTTGCCGCTCAAACAGTAGACACACTGGCCGCACACTTCTGCAGCCGTCTCGCAGGCCACACGGTCGCCAACCTGGTATCCACTGACCGCCTCACCCACCTCGGCCACGACCCCGCAGAACTCATGCCCTAGAATCAGCGGCTCCTTGATCGCCCAACTCTGGTGTTCGCGCCACATGTGCAGATCGCTGCCACAGACGCCCGCGGCCTTTACCTCGATCAAAACGCGGTTGGGCGGCACCGTCGGTTCGGCCACGTCACGAATCTCGACATCGCCGTTGCGCCGACCAAACTTTACCAATGCTTGCACGGTCACTTCTCCTTCGCTTGGCTGGATCACCGTGCGGTCACAAAGGGACAGTACGGTAGCTCTTTTGGGGAGTCAACACGGTGTGGTTGTCGCTCCAATCGTTCCATTTTTCGGTCTTTTTGTCAAAGCGCACCCCAATGCGCCCCCGGTGCGCCTGCGCGGCCCCCTCTCCCCAGGGCTATCTGTACTGGTTTGACATGCCTTTGAAAAGTGCTATGATAAAAGCCAACTCTATTCTTCCAATGATTGTTCACACGTCTTTCACACAGCAGTCATACCTCCGGACTTAGGCCGTTTCCGTATCGCCTTTTTGTATCGCGATTAAAGTTGCTGACGTTTTGAGTACCCGCACAGCACATCAGGAAGGTGTTTCCTCTGCACTGTGATGCCTGTGATGTGTCTATACATGTGTCGATCGTCGTACCTTAACCGCTGAGGTCTAACCGTAAAAAGGAGATGTCAGGTATGAACGACAGGTTCTCACGTCGCCGTTTCCTGCAAATTGCAGGGCTGACCGCCGGCGCAGCAGTGCTCACCGGCTGTCCTGCACCGGTCGTCGCCCCCGAAGCCGAGACCGGCGCTGCTGAAGCGGGTGAGGCGGCTGCGCCCGCCGCCGAAGGCGTTACCCTTGAGGCATGGTCCCGTATGACAGGGCTGGCCGAAGAGTCCACCCGGGGTATTATTGACAACTACAACGCCCAAAATACAATGGGCAATGTCGTCGAGTTTGTCTATATTGCCCAGACCGAAGGCAGCCAGGCGGACGAAAAGCTGCTTACCGCTGTCGCCGGGGGCAACCCGCCGCCGCTCTACTATGCCGACCGTTTCACCGTCCCGCAGTTTGCTCACCAGGGCTTCTTCACCGAGATCACCGAATTTGCCGAGGCCGCAGGCGTTAAAGAAGAAGACTACTACCCCTTCGCCTGGGCAGAAACCGTCTACAAGGGCGGCATCTATGCCCTGTCCTTCGACACCGACACCCGCGCCCTTTGGTACAACAAGGATATCATGGAAGAGGCAGGGCTGGATCCCGAGTCACCGCCCACCACCTTGGATGAACTGCGCGCCGCCACCGAAGCCCTCACCATTCGCGACAGCAACGGGCGCATCACGCGCTACGGCTTCAACCCGCTCATGGACCAGGCCTGGCTCTACACCTGGGGGTTTGCATTCCAGGGTGAATTCCAGGACCCAGAAACGCTGCGGATCACCTTTGCCCACCCGAACAACGTCCAGGCCGCCGAGTTCGTCAAAGCCTTTGTCGAAGAGATCGGCGTCGAAGATGTCGATGCGATGATTGCGGCGTGCACCGGTACAGCCTGCAATGACGCCAATGACTACTTCTGGACGGGCCAGACGGCTATGACGTGCAGCGGCAACTGGAAGGTGGCCCAGGCCCATCGCTACAAGCCCGACACCAACTACGGCGTCGTACCCTTCCCCGGCCCCGATGGCCCGGCCCCCTTCGCCAGTTGGGCCGGTGGCTGGAGTTGGGCCATCCCAATGGGTGCGCCAAATGTAGAGGCCGCCTTCGACGCCCTGAGCTACATGTGCGGCACCGAAGGCCAGCTCAAGTACAACAAGGACACCTTCCACATCCCCACCAACATTGCGGCCTCCGAAGACCCGTTCTTCCGGGAAGACCCGCTCCATGCCGTCTTCATGGACCTATTGCCCGTCTCGCACACCCGCCCGCCCATCCCCTTGGGCAGCAAGTTGTGGGACATGCAGTTCAAGGCCCACCGGGACGAAATTCCACATGGTCTTAAGACACCTGAACAGGCCCTGATCGACATTGACGAAGCAATCAATGCCGAGCTGGAGGAGATGGGATTCTTCGAGGCATAGCCCGACTGGCTAGAAGCCGATCTTACAGGTAAGTTTGTCCAGTTGTACACCATTGCGGTGGGAGGAGCACAACAACAGTGTTCCCTCCCACCGCCTCCGGGAGCCGATGCCCATTGCCGCGATTGCCCGCCCTGCACCTCGACGTCGCCGAATCTTGACCCCACGCACCCGCAACATCATCAACGGTCTACTGTTTGCATCCCCTTGGTTGATCGGACTGGCTGCTTTTTGGCTCTACCCAATCCTCGCCTCTGCGTATTACAGCTTCACCAAGTTCAACGGAGTGCAAGCCCCACAATGGATTGGGTTCGCAAACTTTACTCAGTTGTTCACCAATGACAGCAACTTCTGGGATGCCGTCTATAACACGGGTTATTTCGCCGTGGTCTCCATCCCACTGGCGATCATCCTCTCCTTTGCGCTGGCCTTGATGCTCAACGCCAAAATCCATGGACAGGTCGTCTATCGTACGATCTATTTCTTGCCCACACTCGTGCCGGAGGTAGCCTTGGCCCTGGTGTGGGTCTATCTCTTTACCCCGGGAACCGGCATCGTTAACCTGCCCTTCGACTGGCTAGGCATTCGCGGCCCCTGCTGGCTTACCTGCGCCCAGTGGGCGCGCCCGACAATCGTGCTCCTCGCCTTGTGGATTATCGGCCAGCAGGTCGTCCTCTACCTGGCCGGTCTCCAAGATGTCCCCCAAGACCTGTACGATGCCGCCGATGTGGATGGAGCCAATTGTCTGCACAAAGTCCGCCACGTCACCATGCCCAGGATGACCCCCGTGGTCTTCTTCCACCTCGTCACCTCTGTGATCGGTGCACTGCAGTTCTTCACCGTTCCCTATATTATGACCGGCGGGACGGGCTTCCCGGCCAATAGCACGCTGTTCTACTCCATCTACATGTACAAGAACGCCTTCCAGTACTATGAGATGGGCTATGCCTCAGCGATGGCTTGGCTGCTGTTCATCGTGACCCTGGTGATTACCCTGGTGATCTTTCGTACGGCTCGTCTTTGGGTCTTCTATGCCGGTGGGCAAAACTAGC
>CAZYQJ010000535.1:0-4357 GCA_964649925.1 uncultured Litorilinea sp. | reverse complement strand
GTGACTGGCAGCAACTTCCTGGATACCGCTGAAGTGCTGTTGAACGGCAAGCCAACATCGTGGGAAGTGACATCAGATACGAGCCTGAAGTTCACCGTACCGGCAGGGGCGACCTCCGGCGCTATCACGGTGAAGACTGCCTACTCATCGGCAGGCAGTGCGAATGTCTTCACCGTGCCTGGGGCGTCTATGACCCTCAGCGTCAGCCGGAGTGGTACAGGTCGTGGTTCGGTTTCATCCACACCACCGGGCATTGCGTGCGGCGCGGACTGTAGCGAAGACTATGATCAGGGAACAGTCGTCACGTTGACAGCATCCCCAGAGGCTGATTCGACCTTCACCGGATGGAGCGGCGCATGCACGGGGACGCAGCCGACATGCCAAGTCACTCTGGATGCTGCCAAGTCTGTCACCGCTTCCTTTGTCCTGAAAACCTTCAATGTCTCTGTCAGCCGGGCAGGGTCGGGCAGCGGATCGGTTTCTAGCAATCCCCCTGGTATTCAGTGCGGCAACGACTGTAGCGAGGCGTATGTAATCAACACAACAGTCACCTTAACAGCCGTAGCGGACACTGATTCGGAGTTCGCCGGGTGGGACGGGGCCTGTCGTGGGAGCCAGCCTACCTGCACGCTGTCGGTGGATGGGGAAAAAGTTGTGACTGCTCGATTCCAGCGCCAGGAGATCTCTACATCAAAGGCCATCTACTTGCCCTTGATTCAAAAGTAGATCAGTTCCCATCTCATCAATAACCACAGGCGGGGATGAAGGTTATCCCCGCCTTTATCATGCGTCTATTTTCCCGGCTTCGCTCGTTTGGCTTTGTACAGACGCAGCGAGGTGCGTGTGGCCTGCAGCCTTTCGACGTCCGGCTTGGCTTTGCAGACGTTGAGCGCCAGGTCTGCGCGCAGCGGCGCTAGTCCGTGTGTGCGCCGGGCGGCAAGATGACATCAATGCCATACTTCTGGGCCGTGCGAATGACGTGCCCAAGCTCGGCTGGCGTGGGTTCCCCGGATCGCGGGCGCGGTTCGGTCGCGCCGTCAGCGGGTTGACCCGCCTCAGCGAAGAACCCCTCAAATCCAGCAGGAACGGCGATGCCGAGCAACCGCCCGCTAGTACTCCCGACGTTGCGGTAGGTGTGCACCACTCCCTTGGGCGTATGGATGAAATCACCGGTGGAAACCCGCAGCGGTTCCTGGCCCTCTCGAAAAATCTCAAACTCGCCCGCCAAGACGAAAAAGCCCTCGCACTCGCGGTGGTGCCTGTGCGGGGGTGGGCCACTCCCCGGTGCGACGGCGTCTACCCAGACGGCATAGGCGCCGCCGGTGTCCTCACCCGCCACCTTGACGGTGCTGAGGGTGCCCAAGACGAAGAACGTCTGCCCTTCACCAGCGGCCACATGGAGCGTCTCGTGCTTGCCAGTCATATGTCCCTCCCTGTCAGCGATCTGCTAAGGTCAGTCTATCGCTACCTACGTCGAAACGCGGCGATTATACCACCACTGTCGTTCGATGATCCGGTCAGACGGATGAGTTCACCCGACTCGAACGGGTCAGCGTCACACTGTATGGGCTGGGAACAGGTTCGGTGGCACGGATGCCACGGGGTATTGCGTGTGGTGAGGATGGCAGCGAAGACTATGCGCTTGGAACAGAGCGCCCTCTAGACCCTGAGCGAGCCGCGGAACCCCCGCGCGCTGTAGTAAGACTGTGCGCCGTTGTGATAGACGAAGACATGGCCGTAGCGACGGTCACAGAAGAGGGCGCCTCCGAGTTGCCTGATCTCATCAGGTGTTTGCACCCAACTCGACGTCTTCGTATCAAAGTCGCCCAGTTGCTGCAGCGCGCGATATTCTTCTTCGGTCAAAAGCTCTATACCCATGGCCGCGGCCATATCCAGCGCATTGTTTTCTGGACGCGACGCTGGCTTCCTCGATTCCCACCCTTCACGGTCGTAACACACATTTCTGCGACCTGCAGGGCTTTCCGCTGAACAATCATAAAAGATGTACTCGCCCGTCTTTTGATCATGGCCCACCACATCCGGCTCACCGCCTGTTCGTTCCATCTCATGGAGCGACCACAGTTTTTCCGGATGGGCTTCCAGCCTGGCCTGTACTTTCGCCCATTCCAGCCCTTGATGGCGGTTCATGTTATTCTCAAACCGGGCTTGCAACGTGCCGAGTAGTTCCTCACGTTGGGCTTGTGACAACTCTTTTGTTTTCATGATCCCCCTTCGTCATGGGTGATGGCGGTTGACCTGTCCTCAGAAACGAATCCTAGCTTCTCCGCATTCGCAGTGGGCAGAGGGTTGACCAAGCTGCGGTGAGGCCGGTGGTGATCCTACACGTTGCGCTTTCCAGAAGCCGCAAGGCTGGCCACAATCATGACATCAATACAATTCTACTTCCCCAACTTGGCCCGTTTGGCTTCGCGCATGCGGATGTCGTGACGCAGTTCGCGCTTGCGCAGGCGCAGCGAGGTGGGTGTGACCTCCAGCAAGTCCTCGTTGGAGAGGTACTCGATGGCGTCGTCCAGCGAGAGGGTGCGCGTGGCCTGCAGCCCATCAACGTCCTGCTTGGGCTTTTCACGGAAGTTGGTCAATTGCTTGGCCTTGCAGACGTTGAGCACCAGGTCTTCATCGCGGATGTTCTGCCCCACGATCTGCCCCGAATAGACCTCATCGCCCGGCTGCACAAAAAAGGTGCCGCGCTGCTGCAACTCGCGCAGCGCATAGCTTGTCACCGTGCTCGTCTCCAACGCCACCAGCGACCCGAACTCCTGTGTGTCGATGTCGCCCTGGTACGGTTCATAGCCCGCAAAGAGCGTGTGAAAGATGCCTGTGCCGCGTGTCGAGGTCAAGAACGGCTGGCGAAAGCCCAACATGCCGCGAGTCGGCGCCAAGAATTCACAGTAGACCGTGCCATCCTCACCGTAGCGGATCGTCTCCAGCCGCCCGCGGCGTTTGCCCAACATCTCCGTCACCGTGCCCAGATAGTCGTTGTGTACCTCCAGGTACAACTGCTCCATCGGTTCGAGCCGTCCCTCCGGCCCCTCACGGAAGATCACCTCTGGACGGCTGACCGCAAACTCATAGCCCTCGCGGCGCATGGTTTCGATCAGGATCGCCAGGTGTAGTTCGCCGCGACCTGACACAATAAACTGGTTGGCTGCGTCGGTCTCCTGCACGCGCAGCGCCACATTGCGCTCCAGTTCCTGCATCAAGCGGGCGCGCAGGTGGCGGCTGGTCAGATACTGCCCCTCGCGCCCGGCAAAGGGGCTGTCGTTGACGCTAAAGGTCATGCGTACCGTGGGTTCTTCGACCGAGATGGGCGGCAGCGGCTGCGGGTCGTTGGGGTCGGTCAGCGTGTCGCCGATGCCCACCTCGGCAATACCCGCCACGGCCACAATGTTGCCCGCGTCCACTTCGTCTACCTCGACGCGTTTGAGGTCGCGGAAGAGATAGACCTGGCTGATCTTGCCGGGGATCATCTCGCCGCTGGGCGTGACGCGCATCACCGTCTGGCCGGTGCGGAGTGTGCCGCTGCTCAGGCGGCCCACCGCGATCTTGCCCACATAGCTGCTGTGTTCGAGCGTGGTCACCAACAACTGCGGCGGCCCATTGGGACGCACGGTCGGCCCCGGCAGATAGTCGAGGATGGTGGCAAAAAGCGGGCGCAGGTCATGGGCAAGGTCATGCGCATCGTGCCCGGCGCGCCCCTCCAACCCGCGCGTGTAGATTACCGGGAAGTCGGCCTGCTCGTCATTGGCCCCCAGGTCAATAAAGAGGTCAAACGTGGCGTTGACGGCATAGTCGATGCGCGCCGCGGGCCGGTCTACCTTGTTGACCACTACAATCGCCTTCAACCCCTTTTCCAACGCCTTGCGCAGCACAAAGCGCGTCTGCGGCATGGGGCCTTCCACGGCATCGATCAGGAGTAAGACGCCATCCACCATGTTCATCACGCGCTCCACCTCGCCGCCAAAGTCGGCATGGCCGGGCGTGTCCACGATATTAATCGTCACGCCTTCGTAGACGATGCCGGTGTTCTTGGCTAGGATTGTGATGCCGCGCTCACGCTCCAGGTCGTTGGAATCCAAAACCCGTTCGGCCACGTTTTGATTGCTGCGAAAGACATTGGTCTGGCGCAGCATGCCATCCACCAACGTTGTCTTGCCATGATCAACATGGGCGATGATCGCAATATTGCGGATATCGTCCCGCGTTACAAAATTATCTTGATTGCCGTTCATGCTGGCTGTCGTCACCTCAGCCGTATGTTCCGCTGCCATCATAGGTGTTGCCATCAATTAGTGCCCTACTCCCCTTGCACACAAAACTGCCCGGCCATCCCATCAAC
>CAZYQJ010000534.1:0-4358 GCA_964649925.1 uncultured Litorilinea sp. | reverse complement strand
CCATGAAGGCGCACACATCTTGGTCGGTTTGGCACTGGACGAGTATCAGGCGTTTGTGGTTCATCCCTACGGGTTTGAAGTGATCGTCAAGACGCCGGTCGAAGAGCGGGAGGGAATCCAATGGGCATTCTTTTCAGGGACAAGTAACCTAGTGACCGTGTTATTGGGCTATCTGCTCTTTGCCATGCGGGCGCGGATAGCCCGGCTGCAGGGGATCGTGCTGCGTGCGGTTGGCTACTGGCTGACCTTGTTGTTGATGCTGGCTGATCCGCTCAACCTCTCGGTAGGGCCGTTTATCTACGGAGGGGATATCAGAGGGATTGTTGTTGGGCTTGGCGTGCATCCCTATCTGATTCAGGGGCTGTTCTTTGCCATCTTTCTCCTGAACCGGGAGTTGATCGCACGCTACCTGCCCTCGGCCTACGGAGTCCAGACCGATCACCCGTTTTTCAAATCGTGGCTCAGACGCCCCAGCGCGGCCTGACCACCTGAGAGCGGGTGGCATTACCCTTTAGTTTGCGAGTGAAAAATATGTACCTTTCGATCGAAAATCTATCCAAAGCTTATGGCGATAACCAGGTGTTGAACCAGGTATCCCTGACGCTTGACGCGGGCCAAAAGCTTGGGTTGGTGGGCGCAAACGGCGTGGGCAAGTCCACCCTGCTCAAGATCATCGTGGGCGAAGTCCAGCCCGACGACGGGCAGGTATGGCTGGCCCCTGGCACGGAGGTGGGCTATCTGCCCCAAGTGCTGGAAGCCGCCGACCACCAGACCATCCAGGACTTGATCCTGGCTGCACAGGGCGAACTGGTGCGCGTGGAGGCGCGGCTGCGCACCCTGGAAGGGGAGATGGCCGCAGCCAATGGCGACCTTGACGCAGTGCTCAGCGAATACGGCCGCCTCAGCGAACTCTTTGAGCGTCGCGGCGGCTATGAGTTGGATTACCGGCTCGATGCTGTGTTAGCCGGGTTGGGAGTCGATCACCTGCCGCGCGACCGGCGCATCGGCACGCTGTCGGGCGGGGAGAAGTCGCGCGTGGGACTGGCCGCGCTGCTGCTCAGCGCGCCCGATCTGCTACTGCTGGACGAACCGACCAACCACCTGGACTTTGCCGCGCTCACCTGGCTGGAGGGCTACCTGGCCGGGGTGCAGGGTGGACTGCTCGTCGTCTCGCATGACCGCCACTTTCTCAACCAGACCGTGACGGCAATTGTCGAGATTGACGAACACAGCAAGGAGGCGAAGCAGTACGCGGGCAACTACGACTTCTATGCCCAGATCAAGGCAATGGAACGGGTCAAGTGGGAGGAATCCTACTGGAAACAACAGGAGGAGATCCGCGAACTGCGCAGGCTGATCAAGACCAAGGCGCATCAGGTCGGCCACAACCGCGCCCCGCGCGACGCCGACAAGTTCCTGTATTACTTCAAAGGCCAGCAAGTGGCGGACACGATCTCGCGCAACATCCGCGCCGCCGAAGAAAAGCTGCGCCGCATCGAGGCCGACCCGATCCCCAAGCCGCCCAAGTCGCTGGAGATCAGCCCGGAGTTCGACCCCGCGCAGCTTGCCAGCCATACGCCGATCACGGCGCAAGGCATCCGCAAACGCTATGGCGACCAGGTGGTGCTGGATAGGGTGAGCCTGGAGATCGCCGCCGACAGCCGTGTGGTGATTGTTGGCCCCAACGGCGCGGGCAAAAGCACGCTGTTACGCATCCTGGCGGGCCATGAGACGCCGGATGACGGGACGGTGCAGGTTGCCTCCAGCGTGGTGCTTGGCTATCTGGACCAGGAGCAAAGCACGCTCGACCCGCGGCAGACGGTCTATGAGGCCTTCCGCGGCGACCGTATTGGCGACTGGGAGGAACTCAAGGCCGAACTGCTGGGCTACGGGCTGTTCACCTACCCCGACCTGGGAAAACAGGTGGGCACGCTGAGCGTGGGCCAGAAGCGCAAGCTACAACTGGCGATGTTGATGGCCGCCGGCGCGAACCTGCTGCTGCTCGACGAGCCGACCAACCACATCAGCCTCGACGTGCTGGAAGAGTTTGAGGAGGCGTTAGCCCACTTCCGCGGCCCCATCGTCGCCGTCTCGCACGACCGGCGCTTCATCCAGCGTTTCGCCCGCGAGATCTGGGAACTGCGCGAGGGCCGCCTCATCCGCTACCTGGGCGGCTGGGAGGAGTACAGCGGCAAGTAGGCAGATGCAGATAGGGAGGTAGGGAGTAGGGAGAGATGTCAGGCTTGCAGCCTGACCTACGAAATTGCGGGAAATAACACATGGAATTGTAGGTCGGGCAATATACCCAACTTGGACGGTATATCCACCGGCAATATGACCGGTTCTGCTCTGCTTCTGCCCCCACTGCCTATCTGCCTGCTGCCTACTCCCTATCCCTCTACTCCCCTGCCACCAACGCCAGCACGCGCACCGGGCTGCCCGACCCCTGCACGATCTTGAGCGGGGCGGCGATGATCACCGCGCCGGTGGGCGGCAGTTGGTCCAGGTTGCACAGGCTGGCCAGGCCCAATTTGCCTGCGCCATGCATGATGTTGTGCGCCGGGAAGGGCGGGTCAAAGCCCCCCGCTTGACCGGCGTCCGTGCCTACTGTCTCCACGCCGACGCCGCGCACATCACGCTCTTGGGCCAAAAAACGCAGCGCGTCCGGGTCGAAGCCGGGCGTATGCGATCCGGTCTCATTGGCGTTGAGGAAGGCCTCGCGACCGGTGCGCTTGCTCCAGTCGGTGCGCAACAACAGCCACGCCCCTGCGGGGATGCGCCCATGCTGCGCTTCCCACGCCTGGAGATGGTCACGCGTGAGCAGAAAGTCGGGGTTGGCGGCGGATTCCGCGCTCACGTCCACCACACAGGCAGGGGCCACAAACTGGCCCACAGGCAGCGTGTCCGTCGTATTGTCGGGCAGGTCGCGGCCGGTGATCCAGTGGACAGGGGCGTCAAAGTGCGTGCCTGTATGTTCGCCCAGGTGCAGCGTATTCCAGTACCACATGGGACCGGCGTCATCATAGTTGGAGATGCGTTCCACGGTAAGCGGCGGCGACGCGCCGAACATGGGCGGCAGTTCGATCACCGGTGTTTCGGGCGAAAGCGGCTGTGTCAGATCAACGACGCGGATCGACCCTCGATTCAGGTGGGTCACTAGTTGGGCCAGCAGTTCAGCAGGGCTGCTCATGCAATGGTTCCTCCGTAGCGATGGCTAGGTGTGACGGTGGGTGAATGAGTCAGGCAAGCGCCGCCTGTGCGCGCCGCTCGCGGATATAGCGTTCAAAGCGAAAGGCGTTTTCGGGCAGTTTGAGGTCCATGCCGTAGTGATCCGGGCCGGTCGCCTCGACTTTGGCGACGATGACACTCAGGTCGTCGCGCTCAAAGGCATCGGCCGCGGCTTCGAGAAAGTCATAGAAGGTGCTCACTGCGGTCACCTGCTCGATCCCCGCGCCGCGCGCGATGGTGGCCAGGTCGGTGATGCCCGCGGTCGTGTGCGAAGCAAAGCCGCCCGTGGAGAGCAAACTGCCGTTATCAAAGACAATGTGAACCAGGTTGCGCGGGCGGTAACGCGCCAGAGTCGCCAGCGTCCCCAGGTTCATCAGCAGCGATCCATCCCCGTCAAAGACGATGATCTTCTCATGGGGCAGCGACAACGCCAGCCCCAGCCCGATGGACGAGGCAAGGCCCATCGCGTGCTCCAGATAAAAGAAGTTGTCACAATGGCCCAGGTCGTACAACTCCTGGGCGCAGGCCCCCATGATGGTCACGACCAGTTTGTCGTGCAGTTCCGGATAGAGCGCTTCGATGCATTGGGCACGTTTCATGCTGACCCCCTAAGCCTCGGCTTCCATCAGGTCACGCGTCAGCAGCAGCGCGACCGGCGAAAGCGAGCTGAGTGAAAAGGTATGCGCCTCGCGGATCTGGCGCGCAATGTGGCGCGGGTCGCGCGCGTAGTCGAACGGGATGCCCAGCCCGCGCAGCACCGGTTCGGTGACAATGCCGCCGCGCGTGTGCCAGGGGTACGGCTCCCCCATGTGGCCGCGGTGGGCGATCAACATACAGAGCGGGATGCTGTAGAGCATGGCAAGCGAAACAATGCCGTTGATGGCAGCCAGAAAGCCGTGGTTCTGCATCAACAGCAGGTTGGGCGTCCCGGCGAGATAGGCTCCGGCGGCGATGCCGATGGCCTCCTCCTCCTTTGCCACTTCGACCAGATTCATCTCCGGGTCGCTCTCGGCCATTTGCAGCAGATAGACCAGCCACGTTTCAGGCAGCGCCGTTACAAAACGGATGCCCGCATCTTTGATGCCTTGATAAACCAGTTTAGAATTTTCGCGCGAGACGGTCATCGCCCT
>CAZYQJ010000533.1:0-4365 GCA_964649925.1 uncultured Litorilinea sp. | reverse complement strand
CCACACTCATGACTTTCCTCCGGTTGATAAAGGGGACAGCGATGGTTCCTCGAACAAAGGGAGGGGCATCCCTCCGTTTGTTTGAAGTGCGTTGAACAAGACTTGTTTGAACTAGGCCGTGACGGTCATTTCCGACCGGCGTGACTCAATCGAAATGCCCCGGTGGCTCAGCAACTGCATGTGTTCGACGAGCAACTGCTTGCCGAGGGCGACATCGCCCGCGACGATGGCATCGACAATGCGGGCATGGTAATCCCAGACTTGCTGCAGGTAGTAGATATCAGCGTATGTATTCAGCTCGACGGCCTCATAGGCATCCCAGTAGGCTTCGAGCAACCCAACGACAAAGGGGTTGTTCAAGCGCCGGAAGATGGTGAGATGCAGTTCTCGGTGTTCGGGTGAGGGGATCTGGATGCGTTGTTGGCTCAGCTTGGCCTGTGCGCTGGCGATAAGTTGCTGTAGATGGGCATGGTCTTCACAGGTGAGCAACGACACGGCTTCATCCCAATAGGCTGTTTCCAGGTGGACACGCAGGCCGCTGAAATCATCAAAATAGCTGCGGTCCAGCATCAACGCCGTGAGCAGGCTGAGGCGCACCGCAGGCAAAAAGCTGTAGGCGGTGCGAGTGATGCCGCGCCGCGGGCTGGCCTCGACCAAACCCAGGGCGCGCGCGACCTCTAGCTGTTCGCGCAATTTGCCCACGCTAATGCCGATCTGATCGCTGAGATCGGTGAGCGAGGGCAGCCGGTCACCAGGCTCAAAGCCCTGGTCCACCAGATAGCGCAGAAATTCAGAGTCTGGGGAAGCGAACGACATTGCGCAACCGTCCTATCGGCTAATCATGCAATTAATCAGATTAATTAGATTATATCACAGATTAACCGTTTCGTCAACTTTCGCCATGCCGAAAAGACTTTATTTTGCGTTGTGCATGGCTAGTGGCCTTGCGGCCAGGGGGCGATGACGGTGAGAAAGGTCAGGGCATCGGCGTCACGATTCTCAACACCGTGCGCTATCCCGGCTGGGGCGAGGACCAAATCGCCGGGGCCGCAGCGCTGCTCTGCATCGCCCACGGTGAAGTGCCCATGGCCTGCCAGGACAAAATAGAACTTGTCCTGGTCAGGGTGGTCGTGAAGGGGCTGGCTCTGGCCTGTCTGCAAGGTGTTTAGCCCGGCCAGCAGCCGTTCGCTGGCGAAAAAGGTGTGCTTGTGGGGTTTGGTTGGATTTGTCTGGGCAAGGTCCAGCGCGTGGACAAAATAGCTATCCATCATGGGTTCCTCCGCTGGTGACTTCGGCTGTACGGTGCTGATCTAGGTAGGTGAAGGCTGCGCTTGCCAGCAGCGTCACCCCGGTGGGCAGCATGCGTTCGTCAAAGTCAAAGGTGGGGCTGTGGTGCGGGCTGGCCGGGCCGTTGCCAGGGTCCGCGCCGACGAGGATAAAGCAGCCGGGGGCGCGGTCAAGAAACTCCGACATATCCTCGGCCACCATCATGGGCGCGATCTGGGTGACCTGATCTGGCCCGACGACCGCGCTGGCGACCTGCTGCATCAACCGCGCACCGCTTTCGGAGTTGATGGTTGCGGGGATGCGCGCCCCGAAGCGCAGGTCATAGGTCGCGCCAAATGCCTGGCAGACCCCGGCGACGATCTCCTCCATACGTTGTTTAAGCCGAGTTTCGACCTCTGGGGCAAAGGTGCGGATCGTGCCAGAGAGTTTGGCGTAGCCCGAAATGGCGTTGGGCGCGTCGCCGCTGTGGAAGGTGCAGACGCTTAACACCGCGGTCTGGGCCGGGTCCAGGCTGCGCGCCACGATGCTCTGCCACGCCACGACGATCTGGCTGGCGACGAGGGTGGCGTCAACCGTTTCTTGGGGGACTGCGCCATGCCCACCCTGGCCGCGTATCTCCAGGTCAAAGAAACCGGCGTTGGCCCAGAGCGGGCCCTCCTGAACCACCACCTGGTTGAGCGGCAGGCGGCTCCAGAGGTGCAGGCCAAAGGCGGCGCTTGGCCGCGGGTCATCGAGCGCGCCATCGTCGATCATGGCCTTTGCGCCGCCCAACCCTTCTTCGGCGGGCTGGAAGACCAGTTTGACCCGGCCCGCGAGTTCGTTGCGGTGCTGTACCAGCAGTTGGGCGACACCCATGCCGATGGCCGTATGACCGTCATGGCCGCAGGCGTGCATCACGCCATCGGTGGCCGACTGGAAAGGCAGCCCGGTCTGTTCCTGGATGGGGAGCGCATCCATGTCAAAGCGCAGCAAGACGGTGGGCGCATCGGCAGGGGTGTGGTCGCCTTCGACTACGGCCACAACGCCAGTACGCCCGACGCCGGTGGTGACCTCCAGCCCCAGGCCGCGCAGATGATCGGCGACGATGCCCGCGGTGCGGACTTCCTGAAAGCCGAGTTCGGGGTGCCTGTGGAAATCGCGCCGCCAGGCGACGAGACGGGGCATGAGCGCGTGGGCCTCTTGCTGTAGGGTTGGGATCAGGCTGTGCATAGCGGCTCGCTTGCTAGGTGGGCGGCATGGCGGCGCGCGGGCGCAACCAGATGCCGGAAGGGTTAGCTCTCGTCCAGGGTTGTATCCAACAACTCGTTGGCGGCGCGCACCTGCTCATAGTCGCGGCGGGCGCGTACCAGGATATCGCCCAGGTGTTCAATCCGTTCGCGCAGGTCATCGGGGCCGGTGCTGGCTTCCCAGGCGGCGCGTAGCATGTCCTCAAAGGACTTGGCCCCTTCGATGTTGCCCAAGATCAGGTCGAGTTCGCCGATGACGAGTTCAAACATGCGGATCTTGCGCGCCAGCAGGTCGATGATGTGCGCCTCTACGGTTTCATTGCAGCTCAGGTTAAAGATGGTGACATCCTGGGCCTGGCCGAGCCGGTGCAGCCGCCCGATACGCTGCTCGACGCGCATCGGGTTCCAGGGCAGGTCATAGTTGATCAGCTGGTGGCAGAACTGGAGATTGCGCCCTTCGGCCCCGCTCTCGGTGCTGACGAGGACGCGTGCGCCGGGGTTGCCGTTGCCGTCGCCGCGGAAGGCAGCCACGGCAGCCTCTTTCTGGCGGATGTCCAGCCCGCCATGAAAGCCAACCACGCTGACGCCCCACTCGTTGAGCTGGCGCACGATGGTGTCGAGCGTCTTGCGGTATTCGGTGAAGATCAGGAACTTGCCGGGGAAGCGGGCCAGGATATCGCGCACGGCGCGCAGCTTGCGCCCCACCGGGATCGATTCAGCCAGTTCCAGAAAGCGCTGCAGCTCGGCGCGCGCGCTGTCGCCATAGCCGCGGTCTTCGACCATCTTGCGCAGCGTGGCGGCGACGGCTTGCGGGCTGCTGCTCAGTTCCTTTTGCAGCGTCAGCAGGGTCAGCCGCAGGTGTTTGTCGCTGGTCGGGTCATGGAAGCGGCGGCGGATATAGTCGGTGGCGTTGGCGTACAACTGCCATTCGGCTTCGCTCAGCGTGAGGTGATAGATGGCGGCGCGGCGTTTGGGGAAGGCGATGTCCACCTTGCTGCGCCGGTTGCGGATCATGACGTCGTTGAGCAGGCGGCGCAGCGACGGCGCGTTCTTGGGCCGCCGCGCATCGGCTTGTTCTAGGAAGTGGTTGCGGAAGGCGCGCACCGTGCCCAACTGGCCGGGCGACAGGATGGTGATCAGGCTGTAGAGTTCCATCAGGTCGTTTTGTACCGGCGTGGCGGTGAGCATCAGCACGTAGCGTTTGCGGATCTGGTTGACGAATTTCCAGGCCAGGGTGCTGCGGTTTTTGAGTTTGTGCGCCTCATCCACAATCAGCAGGTCATATTCGCGCGCCAGGATCGCTTCGCTGTGCTGCTTGAGTTTGGCACGATCCAGGCTGGCAAGCCAGCGTCCCTGCGTTTCGTGCTGCACGTCGCGCCACTGGCTGGGCCGCTCCATGACGGTAAACTCTTCGTGGAACTTGGTGGAAAGCTCCTCGCGCCACTGCTCGGTGAGCGAAGCGGGCGTCAGCACCAACACGGTCTGCACCAGCCCGCGCTGGATCAACTCTTTCATGATGATGCCTGCCTCGATAGTCTTGCCCAGCCCCACTTCGTCGGCCAGCAAGGCGCGGCCGCGCATCTGGTGCAGGGCGCGCCGCGCGGCGTCGATCTGGTGTTCGTAGTGGTCTACGTCCAGTTCTTCCAGGCAGATCAACTGGTCAAAGCCGCGGCTCAGGCGCAACGCTTCGGCAGTGGTACGCAGCCGGTAGATGTCGAGCGGTTCAGGTGGGCGGATGCGACCGTGGGTGCGGAAGAAGCTTTCGAGGTTTTGGGTGGTCTCGATCAGCCGGGGGGGCAGCGCAACGCCCAGCGTGGCGATGCGCTGGGCCATGTCGCGGTCGACGTTGTAG
>CAZYQJ010000532.1:0-4381 GCA_964649925.1 uncultured Litorilinea sp. | reverse complement strand
CCGTCAGCCAGGAACGTTACGAGAAGATCGACAATGAGTTACAGCGTGCAGCCGTCTATTTCGACCGGCTGGCCACCGAGGTAGACCCTGGCCTCGATGCCAGTGCAGAACGCGCTGCCTGGGCAAAGGCGCGCGCCATCGCCGCGCACATCGAAGAACTGCGCTGGCTGCTGGCGCAACAGGCCGCCTTAGGGCAGACAACCAACCCATAGCAGCGAACGCGCCAAACCGCGGATCTGCTTGAAGGGCGATTGAGCGCTGGTTGTGCTAAGGCAGGCCGCCGACGATGCGTTCCATCTCTTCTTCGCTGAAGGCGCGCATCGTCTTTGTCCTGATGTTGCCGAGCATGCCGTTGACGATGATCTGCCGGGTGGCGGTTTCTTCGTCGGACGCTTCGAAGATCAGGATGCCGTCATATTCACCCAACAGCCACCAGATGCCGATAAAGCGCGCGCCGACAGATTTCGCCACTTCACTGGCGGCGCGGGCACGGTCAACCGTCCCCTTGATGTCCTTGAGTCCCTGTTCAGTGAAGTTGAACAACGTGGCGTAGGCGGGCATACTCTCCTCCTGCTTTCTCCCCATAAGGGCAAAAACCGCTTGCGAGAGACTTCACTGCCTGCTGCGACGTTTGGCGCGATGGGTGATGGGGCTGAAATCTAAACGAATCGACCGCGGGATTTCCGGCAAGGTGGAGATGCGACGGGATCAAAAGACCTCAGGCCAGGGCCTCCCATTGCAGGGTGAAGCGCGTCCCCGGTGTCGTGCGCTCGACCCATACCTGGCCGCCCTGTTGATCCATGATGGCCTTGACAATCGCCAACCCCAGACCGCTGCCTGGATAGCCCGTGGCATTGCGCCCGCGGTGAAAGCGGTTGAACAACTGCGGCAGATCGTCCGGCGGGATGCCGATGCCGGTATCGGATACGGACAACTGGGCATAATGGTCAACGCGCTGCACCAGGATCGCCACCTCGCCGCCCGCCGGAGTGAACTTACAGGCGTTTTCGAACAGGTGGTTGACGGCTCGCTGCACCTGTTCGGCATTGGCCTGTACACAGAGGAAGTCCTCCGGCACATGGATGGAGAGCGTCAGGCCCGCCTGGTCTGCCTGGGACGCATACACCTCGGCGCGCTGGGTGACCCAGGCGGCCAGGTCCAGCGGTTCTGTGGGTTCCTCGCCAGCCTGGCCCTCCAGCCGGGAAAGCGAAAGCAGATTGTGGCTTAGGCTTTGCAGGCGCAACAGCGTGGCCTGGGCGCGTTGGACAAATTGACGCTGCGCCGCCGCGTCTTGTTCCTGGGCGGCCAATTCAAGGTCGGCACGCAGCGCGGTCAGCGGCGTATACAGTTCGTGTGCAGCGTCCGCAACAAAGCGGTGCAGCGCCGTCACCGTGGTTTCAACTTGATCTGCCATTTCATTAAAGGCGCGCGCCAGTTGTCCCAATTCATCCTGGCTGGTCAGCGCGGCGCGGCTGGATAGATCCCCCTGCGCCATGCGTGCTGTGACCGCGGTCAGCGCCAGCACCGGCGCACTGATGCGGCGGCTGATATACCACCCCACGCCCGCGGCGACCAACACAGCGACGACGCTGGCCGTGGCCCACCCCCATGCCACGCTTGTCAAAATGGCGATACCCAGCGCAGGCCCTTCCGACAACTGAACGCTGCCATACGCCACACCTTTTTGTGAATCACGCATCGGCACAGAGACGGTGCGGTGCGAGCGCGGGCCGCCTGATGCCAGCGCGGGGTCCAACTCAAAGCCAAACGGCGACCCGCCTGGCCGCACAGAACGATACAAAGCCAGCCTGGCGCTTGGCGCTTCGAGAACGTCCAAATCAGGGTCCACGGCTATGCCAGGAGTGGGCAGGCCTGCATCGTTCCTGGGGCCGATCATGATGACGCGTATCACTTGCCTCGCCTCACCAGGTTCGATGTCGTCCGCCTGCGTCAGGTTGGCAAAATTCACCTCCATGTTTTGAGGCGATCCGGAGTCATACAGCAGTTGATCTTCGGTGCTGTAGACCTGAATGCGCGTTTGTGAAAGGAACGCCAGGTTTTCCACCTGCGACTGCACCTCGTCGTGCGACAGGTTGCGGCTGATCATCTCAGCGATGTAGCTGCTGGTCGTGCTGGCATTGCTGCGCAGATAGTCTAGTTGTCCCCCCGACAGTTCGTTCGGGCGGTGATCGGCGCGATCCGCCAGCCCGACTCGTTCCAACGCCGCGACTGCGCCCTGTCTCACGTCGCCGCGGTAGCGCCGGTAGAGCAGCGGCAGCGCCACGTTGTCGAGCGCGTTGAGCCGCGGCAGCAGGTTGAAACTCTGAAAGACAAACCCAATGCGGGCGTTCCGCGCCTGGGCGCGCTCATCCTGCGAGAGTGTGCTGACGTCGCGGCCTTCGAGCAGATAGCGTCCCGCGGTCGGCGTATCCAGACAACCGAGCAGGTGCATCAGGGTGGATTTGCCGCTGCCCGACGCCCCCATCAACGCCACGAACTCGCCCGCCTGTATCTCAAGATTGACCGACCGCAGCGCGTGGACTGCGACGTCGCCCATCTGATAGGTCTTGGTCAGCCCTTCCGTTTTGATCAGGCAGGGCTGTGAACCATTAGCGGCTGTCATTGGGTGACCACCTGATCGCCCTCAGCCAGGCCGCTAAGGATCTCGACGTACTGATCCCCGCGCAGCCCGGTCTGTACCGTGCGCGTTTCGGTCTGACCGTTCGCCCACACCTCGATCTCGGCGCTGCCGTCGCTGCGGGCGCGGACAAGCGAGCGCGGCAGGCGCAGCACCGCTGTGCGCTGGGCGATCAGGATCAGGCTGTCCACCGTCATACCGGGCGCAAGCCCATCCGGCACGCTCTCCAGCGCGATATAGACCGGATAGATTGGGCTGTCGCTGCTCGCATCGCGCAGCGGGACAATCGTGGTGACGGTGCCGGTGACGACCAGGTCAGGCTGGGCATCGAAATAAAGCTCGGCTGGCTGGCCCAGTTGGATCAGCGGGTAATCCTCTTCGGTCACCGTCGTGCGCGCCTCCAGCGTGGCAGGGTCGAGTAGTTGGATCACCGGGTCGCCAGCGTTCATCATCTCCCCCAGCTGTGCGCTGACCTCCTGCACAACGCCGTCGAAGGGGGCGATCAGGGGATAGGTAAAGGTGCCGTCGGTGAGTTCAGCCAATACAGTGCCCGCCTTGACGGAATCCCCGGCGCGCGTGTGGAGATGGGACAGCCGTCCGGCGACGTCAAAGCTCAAGATCTGTTCGCGCATCCCCACCAGTTGGCCGGGCGCGCTTACACTCTGCACAACGTCCCCGCGATCCACCGGGATCGCGGGCGGCGCTTCGATCACTGCGCCCTCGACGGGGCGTGAGGCGCGATAGCCGAGATAGCCCGCGCCGCCGATCACCGCCAGGGTGAGTACCGTTCCAAAAAAGATCGTCCACCGCATTCCGGACAGACTCCCTGTAAACTCTCTGAGAAGAATGCCCTCAACGCCACGTTGGCGGGCATGGACGGCCCAAGACCGTCACAAGCCCATCATCGCCGTGTGAGATTTCAGAGCGATTACAGGGTGATTACAGTTTCGCAATCGGCTGCAGGGAGCGGATCAAGCGGGGCGATCAACCGGCGAAGCGGTAGCCTATGCCGGGGACGGTGAGGATCAAGGTGGGGCGGCTGGGGTCAAGTTCTACTTTTTCGCGCAGACGCCGGATGTGGACATTGACCATGCGCTCGTCCTCCACGTCGGCGTCATAGCCCCACACGGCATCAAGGATTTGGCCGCGGGTCAACGCCTGACGCGCGTTCTGGGCCAGGTAGACCAACAGCCGGAATTCGGTAGGGGTCAGCGCAATCAATTCGCTCCCGCGGGCGATCTGGCTGCGCGCCAGGTCAATCGTCAGGTCGCCCGCATAGAGGAGGTGGCTCTCTGCGTTGGAGAATTCGCCATAGGCGCGGCGCAGCAAGGCGCGCACCCTGGCGAGCAACTCGCGCAGGCTGAACGGTTTGGTGAGGTAATCGTCCGCGCCCATCTCCAGACCGAGGACCTTGTCAATTTCATCGCTGCGGACGGTGAGGATGAGGATCGGCTGGCGTAGCCCTTGCTGCCGCATCTCCCGGCAAAAATCAAACCCAGACCCATCGGGCAGGCGCACGTCCAAAATGACCAGGTGGGGGTGGTCATCGCGCGCGCTGGTCACGCCATCGGCTCCCTGGTTGCGCCAGGTAATGCGATACCCTTCGCGCTCCAGGCCATCACGCAAGCTGCGCGCCACGGACGGGTCATCTTCGATAACAAGGATGTGATTGGGCTGTTCCATATCCAAAGCAAGTTCTTAGGGGCTGGTTGAAGTCTTGATCGGCGTTACATTGCACCATGC
>CAZYQJ010000531.1:0-4391 GCA_964649925.1 uncultured Litorilinea sp. | reverse complement strand
CCGCCGACCATCAGCTGTGGGATCAAGAGAATGCCATCCTCACCCCCCATGTGGCCGCAGCCAGCCCGCACGTTGCGCCGCGACGCTTGGGCGTGGTCAAGGAAAACCTGCGCCGCTTCCTCGCCGGGGAGCCGCTCCACAACGTCATCGACAAACGCCTTTGGTATTAAAGGAAGTGGGGAGTAGGCAGTAGGGATCAGAGCGCAGCCGGTTCCACTCTCTGTTGCTTCTGCCCCTACCTCCCTACTCCCTACCTCCCCACCAAAAGAACCCCATGCCGACCGCCACGCCTGCGGCCATCAGCGCGTACATGGTTTGCGGCCCCACCCCCTCATACAGCAGCCCGCCCACCAGCGCGCCAAGTGCCGCGCCCAGCCCCATCACCGCGCCGGAAAAGAGCCCCTGTGCGGTCGCACCCAACCCGCGCGGTGCGATCTGGCTGGCATAGGTGACACCCGCCGCCCACATGGCAGAGAAGGTCAACCCATGCAGCAGGTTGGCGGCCAGCACCATCCCTGGCAGCGGGAACGCAGCATAGAGCGACAACCGCAGCACAAATACCCCCAACGCCAGCAGCAACAGCCCGCGCGCCCCATAGCGCTGCATGATCTGCCCAGAGAAGAAAAAGACCGGCAGTTCGCTCACCGTGGCAATGGTCAATGACAGCCCCATCAAGGTCGCGCTTGCGCCCAAATCCTCCAAATAGAGAAAGAGGAAACTGTGCACCGTCCCCATGCTCATCCCGGCGACCAGCACGGTGACCAGAAAGACCGCCAGCCGCCGGTTGGCCAGCAACCCGCGCAGCCCCACCCAAAACGGCTGGCCGATAGCGGCGCGACCGATGGGCAGGCGCAGAGCCACCAGCAGCCCCACCCCCATCCACACGCCAAAGGCATAGAAACTGGCATCGATGCCGACCCGCTCGACCAGCCAACCGGCGATAGCCCCAGCAACGCCCCAACCGACCGCACCCCAAAGCCGCTGCTTACCGTAGTCTGCGCTGCGATCCGCCAGCAGCGCCATCACGCTGTTATCCACCAAAGGCATGATCGGCGCGCTAAAGATCGCATAGCCTACCACCAGCGGCAGCAACCATCCGAGGGTTTCTATCTGGGAGAGTGCAAGCACCACCGCAATCGCACCACAGTTGGCGAGGATCATCAACAGCCGGTGGCGCTGTGTCGCATCCGCCAGCGCGCCCCACAAGGGCGCAGCCACCCAAGTCACAAAAGGTGGGATACTGGCAAGCACCCCTATCTGACTGCCCTCCAGCCCGATGTCACGATAGAACAGCACTAGGAACGGAACGAGTCCGGCCATGGCGGCATAGTAGGAGAAGTAATAGGCCTTCGGAGCGAGAAAGCGGTGGTCAACGATGGAGCGAACTAGACGGGGCATAGCAACCTGTCTTGTGCTGGTGATGAGGCGGCGATCACTTGCCGACAAATCCATTAGCATGGATCGGCGGAGGGTGTGATAAAATCAATGGGCGACTACTCACCCCGGCAGCGCCCCATCTCACAGTATACACGATGCCTCCCGTGCACCGGGGAATCACAGTGCAGACCGATCCGCGCACGCCAGCGCCAGGATGAAGCGGTGGTCACGGCGCAGCCCAAATGAGCAGTCATAGGCAAGACAGATTACCGAGCGCTTAGACAGACCAGGGTGTACTTCCACGGCACACCCCCTACACATTCACCCCAACATATACATAGCCGCCATCCATAGGGGCGCGGCTGTGTCTGGAGCCGGTCTGTTTCCGGCGGATCCGCGTCGATTCTGGCTGTCAGGCAATTGGATATCACCACCATGGAGGAGAACCAGATGTCATTCAAGCTAGGCTACGCCACCTTGCGCTGGAGGGAACCCGATCTCGAGCCTGCACTTGAGGAACTCAAAAAAGCAGGCTGGGACGGGTGGGAAGGTCGTCTCTCGTTGGACTGGCTGGGGACACCCGCACGGCTGCGCCGCGTCTGCGAAAACACCGGCATGCCGCTGGTCGTCTACACTGCCCAGGGGTCGCCCGATAACCGGGACCGCACCAACGTGGAGCGCAACAAGCGGCGCATGGAGTTTGCCGCCGAAGTCGGTGCAGACTGCTTTATGTTCATGAACGGCCCTAAACCGCAAGGCCGCAGCGTGACCTACGATGACATCAAGGCCGCTGCCGAAGGCGCAGAAGCATGGGCTGAGTATGCCGCGTCATTTGGGCTGGAGTTAAGCTACCACATCCACACCAACCTGCTGGTGGATTCGTCTGAAGACTGGAAGACCTACATGGGGCTGCTCGACAAGGCCAAACTCTGCATCGACGTCTCGCACGCCCAGTTATGGGGCTATAATCCTGTACAGGCCATCTGCGACTTTCAAGAACAGCTCAACTACATCCACCTGCAGGATTACGCCTCCTCATCGCGCCGCGAAGACGGCTATTACCTCCCCACCTGGGTCGACGTAGACCAGGCCGAAAGCGTGAATTTCGGCGCAGTGAAAGACGCGCTGGAGGAGATCCACTTTCAGCGGTGGGTCACCGCCTGCCCCGGCGAACCCATCCCTGGGGCCGACGATGCCATCAGCGAGGCCAGACGCAGCAAACGCATGGTGGACTATCTGCGCGGGCTGGGCTATTAGGTTGACAACAGCATTCCCTTGATTCAGAAATTCGGGCATTGACCAGTCTGATCTCAAATCCACAGAACACCACCATCAAGCGGATTCGGAGCCTGCGCCAGCGCAAAGAACGGGAACAGAGCGGCCTGTGCTTTGTGGAGGGCATCCGCATCGTGGCGGAGGCAATTCAGGTCGGCGCGACCATCACGCAACTGGTGGTCGCGCCGTCACTCCTCATCAGCCCTTTCGCCCTCGACCTGGTGGACAAGCAGCGGCGCGCAGGCACAACGTGTCTCGAGGTTTCCCCCGCGGTCTTCAAAAGCCTCTCGACCAAAGATAACCCGCAAGGGCTGGCCGCAGTCGTGCGCCAGCGCTGGTCAACGCTCGACACCCTCAATCCAGAGCAGGGATTGTGTTGGGTGGCGCTATCCGGCGTCCACAGTCCAGGCAATCTGGGTACGATCCTCCGCACCAGTGACGCAGTGGGCAGCGCGGGCGTCATCCTTGTGGGCCACACCACCGACCCGTATGACCCAGAGGCTGTGCGCGCCGGAATGGGGGCGATCTTCTCTCAGCAGGTCGTGCGGGCAAACCTGGCGCAGGTACGCGCCTGGAAAGCGTCACACTCGATCTTCGTCGTCGGCACATCGGACGCGGCGGCCAGCGATTACAGGACGATCACCTACACGCAGCCGCTGCTGCTGCTGATGGGCAGCGAACAGCAGGGGCTGTCGGAGGAAGAAATAGAACTCTGTGATGCCGTCGTCCGCATCCCGATGGTGGGCCGCAGCGATTCGCTGAACCTGGCCGTCGCCACCGGCGTGGTCTTGTATGAGATCTTCTACCAGCATCGCGGCTCTGTGGGCGGGCCGGGCGGCGCGACGTCGAGTTGACGGCTGCCCTTGTAGGAGCCCGGATCCTAGAAACCGCGCCGCTTGTCGATGACGTTGAGCGGGCGTTCTCCCTGAAGGTAACGTTCCAGATTCTGTAAGAAAAACTCAAAGACCTTGCGCGGCCTGTGCTGAGACGCGCCCGCGCGGTGCGGCGTCAGGATCAGGTTCGGCGCGTCCCACAGCGGGCTGTCGGGCGGCAGCGGTTCCTTTTCGACGACATCCAGCCCGGCCCCCGCAATCTGCCCTGAGGTCAGCGCATGGATCAGCGCCGCTTCGTCCACGATGCCGCCGCGCGTCACGTTGATCAGGTATGCGCTGGGCTTCATCAGCGCAAACTCCTCATGGCTGATCAGGTGGTAGGTCTCTGCCGTCAGGGGGCAGGCTGTCATCACGACATCCGAACGGCGCAGCAGGTCATGCAAATTCTCACGCGTGGACGGCTTTAGCTCCGCCACATACGCGGGTGGCTGCGTCCGCACCGGGTCAATGGCGATCACCGTCATGTCATACCCCTGGGCACGCTTGGCCATCTCCATGCCAAACCCGCCCATCCCGATCACGCCAAGCGTGCAGCCTGTCACCTCCACCACCGTGCCCCCGGCCCACTGCCGTTTCTGCTTGTTTTGTGCGGCCAGCGGCAACTGACGGGTCAACGCCAGCAGCAGCGCCCAGGCGTGTTCTCCGCCCTGGCTGGCATACAGCCCGGCCACATTGCTGATCTGCACCTCATCGCGCTCGATGATCTCTGGGAACAGGAACTTATCCATGCCTGCGCTGTACGACTGAATCCAGCGCAGGCGGGATGCAGCGGCACATACGCCCGGCGAGAAGTAGCCTAGAATGACCTCCGTATCGGGCGCGGCAGCCAGGGCCGCCGCTTCATCG
>CAZYQJ010000530.1:225-4396 GCA_964649925.1 uncultured Litorilinea sp. | reverse complement strand
GCGCATCAGGACGAGTTGATCGCCGCCAACCAAAGCCTTGAAGAGATCCGCGATCACATCGGTGCAGATTCCCTTGCCTTCTTGACCATTTCAGGGATGATGCGCGCCCTCAAAGCCGAGGAGGGATACTGCAATGCCTGCTTCACTGGCGATTACCCCTTCAACACCCGCATCCCCTTGATCGAATTGCAGGAGAAGGAGAAGTTTCCTCAAGTGTGGGGGAACTAAGAATGTGGGGGAACTAACCTCGAAAGATGAAAACTTGTGCCAAACTGCAAGAACCGAGACGGTTCTTGCAGTTTGGATTTGGGGACATTTGCCCTAGTCGAGTGTCATTGATTGCCCCCTGTCGCTGTGCTACAATCAACCCAACCATGTTCATCATGTGCCCGTGGCGTTTCGCATCGTCTCGCTGGCGCAGCATGAGGATATTCCTCCATAAGGAGTCACTATGACCGATCGTGTGGTATCCACCTTCCGACGCCACCCGCTTGACGCCATCTTTGCCCCGCGCAACGTGGCCGTCATCGGGGCATCGGAATCACCGGGCAGCGTGGGCCGCACGCTGTTATGGAATTTGATCAGCCACCCCTTTGGCGGCACAGTCTTCCCCGTCAACCCTAAACGACCCAGTGTGCTTGGTATCCGTGCCTATCCCAAAATCGCCGATGTACCCGACCAAGTCGATCTCGCTGTGATCGCCACCCCAGCGTTAACCGTGCCACAAGTGATTGAAGAATGTGTTGAGGCCGGCGTGAAGGGTGCAATCATTATCTCGGCGGGTTTCAAAGAAATCGGCAAGCGCGGCGCACAACTCGAAGAGAAAATCCTCCGGCGGGCGCGCAGCGCGCAAATGCGCATTGTCGGCCCCAACTGCCTGGGCGTCATGAGTCCCGTCACCGGGCTGAACGCCACCTTTGCCAGAGGCATGGCGCGGCCGGGCAATGTAGGGTTTATCAGCCAGAGCGGTGCGCTCTGTACCGCCGTCCTCGACTGGAGCTTCCGCGAAAACGTGGGGTTTAGCGCCTTTGTCTCGATTGGCTCCATGCTCGACGTGGACTGGGGCGACCTCATTTACTACCTGGGCGATGACGAACGCACCAAAAGCATTGTCATTTACATGGAGACCATTGGCAACGCCCAGTCGTTCCTGTCGGCGGCGCGTGAAGTTTCGCTCACCAAACCCATCATTGTGATCAAAGCCGGACGCACCGCCGCGGCCGCTAAGGCAGCCGCCTCGCACACCGGCTCGCTGGCGGGCAGCGACGATGTCCTGGAAGCCGCTTTCCGGCGCTGCGGCGTGCTGCGTGTGGACACGCTCTCACACCTGTTCTCGATGGCTGAGGTGCTGTCCAAACAGCCGCGCCCCGCAGGCAACCGCTTGACCATCCTGACCAACGCCGGTGGGCCTGGCGTGCTGGCAACCGATGCCCTCTCCGAAGGAGGTGGCGAACTTGCCCCGTTGAGTGATGCCACGATGGAGGCGCTCAACGACCTGCTGCCGCGCCACTGGAGCCATAACAACCCCATCGATATCTTGGGGGATGCCGACCCGACTCGCTACACTGAGTCCGTCAAGATCGCCCTGGAGAACCCCGACTCTGATGGCCTGCTGGTCATCCTGACCCCGCAGGACATGACCTCGCCGACCCAAACCGCCGACCAGTTGCGCCTGGCGCTGACCGATTTCAAAAAGCCGATCCTGGCGTCCTGGATGGGCGGCCCGGAAGTTGCCGCGGGTGTGGAGATCCTCAACCGCGCCAATATCCCGACCTTTGATTACCCGGATATGGCCACCCGCGTCTTTAACTATATGTGGCGCTACACCTATAACCTGCGTTCCATCTATGAAACACCTTCGGTCGCCGTAGCGAATCAGACCGAGGCAACCAACCGCAGACATGCCACCGACCTGATCGAAGCCATTCGCGATAAAGGCCGCACGATCCTAACTGAGTTCGAATCGAAACAGGTCTTTGCTGCCTACGGCATCCCGACTGTGGACACCCGGCTGGCAGCTACCCAGGATGAAGCCGTCGCCGTTGCCGAAGACCTTGGCTATCCGGTTGTGCTCAAGCTCAACTCCGAAACCATCACCCACAAATCCGATGTCCAGGGTGTGCAGTTGAACCTGGCCGATGCCGACGCAGTACGCACTGCCTATGAGACCATTCGTAATGCCGTCACCGAACGCGCGGGCGCAGAACACTTCCAGGGAGTGACCGTCCAGCCGATGGTCAAACTGGATGGCTATGAGTTGATCATCGGCAGCAGCCAGGATTCGCAGTTTGGCCCGGTGCTGCTCTTTGGCACAGGCGGCACGCTGGTGGAGGTCTTCAAGGATCGCTCGCTGGGGCTGCCCCCGCTCAACACGACCCTGGCGCGGCGCATGATGGAGCAGACCAAGATCTTCCAGGCATTGCGCGGCGTGCGCGGTCGCGAATCGGTGGATATTGAAGCGCTGGAGCGATTGATGGTGCGCTTCAGCCAGTTGGTTGTCGAACAGCCGCGCATCAAAGAAATCGACATCAACCCGCTGTTGGCCTCGCCCGATCACATCATCGCGCTCGACGCGCGCATTGTGCTGCACGATCCAGAGGTGGCCGATGCCGACCTACCCCGCTCAGCCATCCGTCCCTATCCGGTGCAGTACATCGAGGAATACAAGCTCCATGACGGCACAGGAGTGGAGATCCGGCCTATCCGACCAGAGGATGAACCGTTGATAATCGAGTTCACGACCTCGCTCTCGCCCAGCAACCTCTATCTGCGCTATTTCCACGCCGTATCGGTCAGCAGCTTGATCTCACATGAGCAGTTGACGCGCATGAGCTTTGTGGACTACAACCGTGAAATGTCGTTAGTGGCCCTGCGCCCTGACCCCAAGACAGGCAGGCAACAGATTATCGCCAACGGCCAGTTGAGCAAACTCCACGGCAGCAATGAGGCCGAGTTCGCCATCCAGGTCCGCGATGAATACCAGGGGACGGGGTTAGGAACCGAACTCCTGACGCGGTTGCTAGAGTTCGCACGGGATGAAGGCATTGAGCGTGTAGTGGCCGAGATCATGCCCGAAAACACCGGCATGCGCCGCGTCTGCGAAAAACTCGGCTTCCAATTCGAACGCATCCCGGACAGCCAAAATCTGCTGGCAAGCATCGACCTGGAGCGAAAGGTCGAGCCGCAGCCAGAGGCCAGTACGGAAGACGAAGAGGTTGCCGTCGCCGACGACTGACCCCTTATGTGAAACTGTCCTACGCTATGAAAAAGGGCCGACACTTGCGAGGTGTCGGCCCTTTAATTGTCCAATATCTACGCGCTGCATGTCATTGGCAATACCGCGCTACCCTGCCACCCCCCAACTCACGACCTGCTCCACGCCAAACGTATAATCAATCGACACGTCCACCGGCAGCGGTCGCTGGTTACTGCCATCGGCCTCCATCACCCACAGACGCCACGGCCCGGCATCGTTTTCTTCATCCCGGTTGCTCAGGTAGACGATCCACCGGCCATCAGGACTCCACGCTGGCGCAACATTGCTGGGCAAGACATCCACCAGCGTTGTCACCGGGCGGGTAAGGGCTGTCAGCCCGCTCCCATCGGCGTTGATGGCAAAGATCTCCCAGTGGCTCCCCTCCTGGCTCTGAAAGACAATCTGGTCTCCGCCGGGCTGCCAGGCCGGGTCCTGATAATAAGGTTTGTGGATCACCGCACGCGTGGTCGCACCAGGCTCATCGTGCGTGATCTCGATGCCGCCCACAGTGCTGTAGACGATCCCGTTCGGATGCCAGTCGGGGGCCTGGGCAGAGAGCAGCGCGGGCAGGTCGCGGTACTCTTCCCCTGCCGTGTTGACCCGGCTGATCGTCCACTCAGGGACATGTTGCAGCGGGAAATCCTCCAGCAGGTCTTGGAACTGCGAAAAGTTGGGGATACAGATTCCAAAGCCGATCAAGCGGCATGACTGGTCGCCGGATATCCGCACAAAGGCGATCCACTGCCCGTCCGGGCTCCAGGCGGGGGCGCGCAGGTTTTCGCTGCCGCCGTAGATCATTCGCTCGTTTTGCCCATCGATGTCGATCAAGTAGAGGCCGTTCTCGCCGCCGATGCGGGTGAACGCCACCGTGCGGCCATCGGGGCTGATAGCCGGGTCAAACCCGCCGGTCAACTC
>CAZYQJ010000530.1:0-215 GCA_964649925.1 uncultured Litorilinea sp. | reverse complement strand
TACACATAGATCATCCCGCCGTTGTGGCTTTGGAACACAAGCCGCCCCGTCAGCCCTGTTGATTGAGTGACCCCGGCGCTGCCTGGCTGGGACGTGTCCACCGCGGCCGCGGTGGACACCCTGGCCGTTGTGGCCGGCTGGCTGCTGTTTGGGGCCGTATCCTGGATCAAGTCTCCAGCCCGTTCGGAAACAGGCCGTTCTGAGACCGGTTCGTT
>CAZYQJ010000529.1:0-4396 GCA_964649925.1 uncultured Litorilinea sp. | reverse complement strand
CGGTGGAAACGCTGGTGCAGGGCCGCGCCGATGCGATCATCGCCGGGGGGGTGGACCGCAACATGGGCGCGGCGATCTTTGTCAAGTTCTGCAAGATCGGCGCGCTCAGCGCCACAGGTAGCCGCCCGTTTGGCGAAGGGGCTGATGGGTTTGTGATGGGCGAGGGCTGCGCCGCCTTTTTGCTCAAGCGGCTGGCCGATGCAGAACGGGACGGCGACCGTATCTATGCCGTGATCCGCGGGGTCGGCGCGTCCAGCGATGGCAAGGGGAAGGGCATCACCGCACCGAACCCGGCAGGGCAAGTCCTGGCAGTGCGCCGTGCCTGGGAGAACGCGGGGCTGGACCCGGCCACCGCCACCCTGGTAGAGGCCCACGGCACAAGCACGCGCGTGGGCGATGTGGCCGAGGTAGAAAGCCTGGCCGCGGTCTTTGGCGGCGCACCGCGCGGGCGCATCGCCCTGGGGTCGGCCAAGAGCAACATCGGCCATCTGAAGGCTGGGGCTGGGGCTGCGGGGCTACTCAAGACGGTGCTGGCGCTGCACCATCACCTGCTGCCGCCTACGCTCAACGCACAGCGGCCCAACCCAGCGATTGATTTCGCCAGCACGCCCTTTTTCCTCAACCATGAGTTGCAGGAATGGCCGCGGCCCAAAGATGCGCCGCGCCGCGCTGGGGTCAGCGCCTATGGCTTTGGCGGCACGAATTTTCATCTCGTTGTGGAGGAATATGTGCCGGGACTGGCGGATCGCGAGACGGTGCGCGCCGCAGGGGTAGCGATACCCAGCGCGCCGCCTGTGTCTACCACGCCCGCCGCGGCCAATCCGCCTAGCATGAAGACGCCGGTGCGCGGCATTCTGGCATTGGGCGCGGCCACGCCAGGTGAACTCGTTGGGCAGATCGAGGAGTGGTTGCACCGCGGCGCAGCGGGTGAAACCCTGGCCTCCACCGCACTGGACCCGGCTGTCCTGGCCGCGCCTGAACGGCTGCTGATTGATTTTGAGAATGCCGCCGAACTCGTCGACCGGCTGGGCAAGGCGCGCAAGGCCTTTGAGATGGATAACGCGCAGACCTGGCGCGCGATCCAGGCGCAGGGCATCTTCCGCGGCAGCGGGCCGCGAGCAGGCAAACTGGCTTTTCTCTTCCCCGGACAGGGCAGCCAGTATGCCAATATGGGCCGCATTTTGGCCGCGCAGGAGCCTGTGGTGGCGCAGGTCTTTGCCGAGGCCGACCGGGTGATGACGCCTATCCTGGGCCAGCCGTTGACCCGCTATATCTTTGTGGACAGCAGCGACCCCGCCGCGCTGCAGCAGGCCGAACGCGACCTGATGCAGACCGCCATCACCCAACCGGCGATGCTCACGCTGGATATGGCATTGGCGCGGCTGCTGGGCGAATACGGGTTTGCCCCCGATATGGTCATGGGCCATTCATTGGGCGAATACGGCGCGTTGATCGCGGCGGGCATCATGCCCTTTGCCGATGCATTGGAAGCCGCGGCCGCACGCGGGGCGGAGATGGCGCGCGTCAGTATGGAGGACAATGGCTGGATGGCCGCAGTCTTTGCGCCGCTGGAGGTCGTGCAGGCGACGCTGGATCAGATCGACGGCTATGTTGTGGCGGCCAATATCAACAGCTACAGCCAAGCCGTGATTGGCGGGGCCAGCCAGGCAGTGCAAGAGGCGATCCAACGCTTTACGCAGCAAGGCTTCCGCGCCCAGCGTCTGCCCGTCAGCCACGCATTCCATACTCAGATTGTAGCCCCGGCGAGCAAGCCGCTGCGCCAGGTGCTGGACCGGCTGCACATCGCGCCCCCGCGCCTGCCTGTCGTGGCGAACGTCACAGGCGACCTTTACCCAACGACGGTCGAAGGCATTAAGGACATCTTGGAGCAGCAGATCGCCTCTCCCGTCCAGTGGGTGCAGGGGTTGGAGACGCTCTACAACGCCGGTGTCCGCACCTTTGTCGAGGTCGGCCCCAAGAAGGCGTTGAAGGGCTTTGTGGATGATGTCTTGGGCGACAGGCCTGGCGTCTGGTCGCTCTTCACCAACCACCCAAAGGTGGGTGAACTGCAAAGTTTGAACCATGCGTTGTGCGGGCTGTATGCCGCGGGCTATGGCGCGCCTGCAGCGGAACCGCCCATCGTTGTCCAGCCAGTCTCTGCGGCCCCTGTGATTCCAGTTCAGGAGGAATTGATAATGCCCACGCCTCCGGTGACTCCCGCCGTGTCCGAACCGTTAGGGCAGGCATTGGCCCAGGCGATCCAGCAATGGTTGACCCGCCCTGCCGCGCCAATTCCGTTTGACCGCAATGAGACGCCGCGCGGATCGGTGGTGATCAGCGGTACAGGGCTAGGACTGCCCGGCACGAATAAGCCGGTCATGGACCCGGACAACGCGCTGCGCATCCTGCGCGGCGAGCAGTTTGTTGACTTGATTCCGGAGCGTTTCCGCCAGGCGATGGTGGACAGGCGCGTGACGCGGCTGGTCAAGGGTGACGACGGCAGCGGCCATTTTGAGGTGATCGACGATACGGGCGAGGTGGTGAAGCTGGCCGGCCGCGCCGGGAGCTTTGACCTCAGCGCCGAATATGGCGTGCCCGACAAATTGGTCGATGCACTGGACATCACGACCCAACTCGCCATGGCCGCGGGGCTGGACGCGCTGCGCGAGGCGGGCATCCCGCTGGTGCCCACCTTCCGGCTGACCAGTAAGGGAACCTATCTGCCTGACCGCAGGCTGCTGCCTGAGCCGCTGCGCGATGAGACCGGCGTCATCTTTGCCAGTGCCTTCCCTGGCGGTGACCGCTTTGCCAATGAGTTGCAGCGTTATTTCACCTGGCAAAACCGCCTGCACGAACTGGAACTGATCGAAGACCTGCGCGGCTATACCCAAGACCCTGCTACGCTGGCCGAACTGGCGCGCCGCGCCGCGCACCTGCGTGAAACCCTGGAGGCCGAACCGTATACCTTCGACCGCCGCTTTGTCTTTCGCATCCTGGCGATGGGCCACAGCCAGTTCGCTGAATATATCGGCGCGCGCGGCCCCAACACCCATGTCAACGCGGCCTGCGCCGCTACGACTCAGGCCCTTGCCCTGGCCGAAGACTGGATCCGCGATGGACGCTGCCGCCGCGTGATCGTGATCGCCGCCGACAACGTGACCAGCGACAACCTGATGGCATGGATCGGCGCAGGTTTCCTCGCCGTGGGTGCGGTCGCCACCGATGACCGGGTGGATCAGGCTGCGCTGCCCTTCGACCGCCGCCGCCACGGTACGTTGCTAGGCATGGGCGCGTGTGCGCTGGTGGTGGAAAGCGAAGACGCGGTGCGCGAGCGCGGGATGCGCGGCCTGGCCGAACTGCTGGACAGCGAGATCGCCAACAGCGCCTATCACGGCACGCGGCTGGATGTCGACCATATTTCGCAAATCATGGACCGGCTGGTGACGTCCGCCGAACGGCGTTTTGGCATCAGCCGCAGCAGCATGGCGGCGCAGACGGTCTTTATGTCGCACGAAACCTATACGCCCGCGCGCGGAGGCAGCGCCGCCGCCGAGGTGGCCGCACTCCGCAACACCTTTGGCGATGCCGCCAGTGAGGTCATCGTCGCCAACACCAAGGGGTTCACCGGCCACGCCATGGGCGCGGGGGTGGAGGATGTGGTCGCGGTCAAGATCCTGGAGCACGGGATTGTGCCGCCTGTACCCAACTTCCGTGAGGCAGACCCGGAGTTGGGCGCGCTCAACCTGAGCCGCGGCGGGCGCTATCCAGTCCTCTATGCGCTGCATTTGGCCGCGGGCTTTGGATCGCAGATCGCCATGACGCTGCTGCGCCGCATCCCCGGCGGGTTGGACCGGGTGGATCAGCCGCTGCGCTACCGCCGCTGGTTGGCGGATGTGAGCGGCTATGACCATCCTGAAACCGAGGTCTGCCAGCGCGTGTTGACCCTGCGGGCAATGGGCATGCCCGACCGCCCGCCTGTCCCTAGCAACTGGCAGCCCGGCACAGGCCCAAGCCTGCGCGCCGCGGCCCCTGGCAGCGGGGCAGAACCCCAACCGCAGCCGCGGCCTGCCTACTACCCAACGACGACCCCCGGCAGCAACGGCGGTTCGCCCGTGTCTGTTGCGCCGGTCTCCTCGACGCAGCCATCTGCTGCGCCGGATCCTGTTCCCGCGCCGCCTCCCCCAGCGGCCGTTCCGCCAGTACCGGAAGCGCCCACGGTCCCTGCCACCGGTGAGGTGCTTCCGGTCGGCGATGCCCCTGCCGCGCCGTTACCCGCTGCGCCCGCTGGATCGGACCCGGTGGCAACGCAGGTGCTTGCCATCGTCGCCGAAAAGACCGGCTACCCTGCCGATATGTTGGAACTCGACCTCGACTTGGAAGCGGATTTGGGCATCGA
>CAZYQJ010000528.1:0-4410 GCA_964649925.1 uncultured Litorilinea sp. | reverse complement strand
TTGTCGCCAATGCGGCCCTGAACGCCGCGCCCGAAACCAACAGGCACAGCTAGGATGACCAATGGACTGAGCGGCCTCCTGGTCGTCGACAAACCCGGTCTGCCCGTCCAAGAGCCGTTTGATCCGGCCGTGCGCCTGCTCACCAGTCACGATGTCGTTCAGCGCGTGCGCCGCTGGAGCAAACAGCGCCGCATCGGCCACACCGGAACGCTCGACCCGATGGCAAGCGGGGTGCTGGTGCTCTGTCTGGGCCAGGCCACCCGCTTGGTCGAGTATTACCAGGGGCATGACAAGACCTATAGCGCCGAACTGACGCTGGGCACGGCAACCGATACCTATGACCGCACCGGCAGCGTGGTGGCGACCGCGCCCGTACCGCCGCTGACCGAACCAGATATCGAAGCCGCGCTCGCCCAGTTTCGCGGCGAGATCATGCAGACTCCGCCCATCTATTCGGCACTCAAGCAGGGAGGGGAATCTCTCTATGCCAAGGCGCGGCGCGGTGAGGAGGTGGAGGTCGCTCCCCGGCCTGTGACGATCCACCTGCTGGAACTGCTGGCCTGGCAGCCCCCGGACCGTCTGAGCATCCGCGTCCGCTGTTCGGCAGGGACGTATATCCGCAGCCTGGCCTATGATCTGGGACAGGCGTTGGGTACGCAGGCACATCTAGCCGCGCTGCGCCGTGAGATGGCAGGCAGTTTTACCCTCGACCACGCCCATACACTCGACACTATCCAGGCCGCCGCCGAGCAAGATGCGTTGGCGTCACTGTTACTTCCAACGGGTGCTGGACTGGCTTTGCCGGTCTTATTGATCGATAATGGGATGCAACGCCGGCTGGGGTATGGGCAGCAGGTGTCCATCTCGACTGCTTTGCTCGACGGCCCGCCCACCCCCGATGGGTTGGCGCAAGCCCTGACCACAGCAGGTTCCCTGGCCGGAATTGTCCGTACCCTAGGTCCGGCAGACGAGCCGGACAGCCTGATATGGAAGGCTGAGAAGTGGTTGGCTGGAACTTGAGACCTGTGAACGAACCGCAGATTTATACTGATATCCACACTGTACAGCTACATCGCCCCACCGCGTTGACCATCGGCAATTTCGACGGTCTCCACCGGGGCCATCAATCGCTCTTGCGCGAACTGCGCCGCGTGGCCGATGAGCTAACCGGCAGCGCATCCAACGGGGCCGAACGGGTCGCCACCGGCCTGCTGACGTTCGACCCGCATCCCCTGAGCGTCCTGCGCCCGGAGATCAACCATAAAGTGCTCACCACCCCCAAGGAACGGCTGTACCTGGCCGCGGCACACGGGGTGGAGCTAGGCATCATCCAACCCTTTACCCGCGAAATTGCCACGCTGGAACCCGCCGACTTTATGCGGCTGCTCAAACGCCATCTCAACCTGGCCGCGCTGGTGGTGGGGCCGGACTTTGCGCTGGGACGCAACCGATCCGGCAACCTGGATGTCCTCAGCGACCTGGGCCGCGAACTCGGCTATCAAGTGACCGTGATCGACCCGGTTGAATGGCTGAATCGTTCGGTGCGCAGCAGCCATATCCGCGTGCTGCTGGTAGAGGGGCATGTGGAGGAGGCAGCCGAAATGCTAGGCCGCCCCTACCATGTCACCGGCACCGTGGTGCTGGGCGACCAGCGCGGCCGCCAGATCGGCATCCCCACCGCCAATCTCCAGCCGCCGCCAGAAAAGCTCTGGCCCGCGGATGGCGTCTATGCCACGCGCACCTGGGTTCATGGCCGCGGCCCCGATGCGCGGCCCGCGCGCGTCTATGCCAGTGTCACCAACCTAGGCACACGCCCCACGGTGGACGGCGCGCACCACCGCATGGAAACCCATCTGCTGGACTTTCCGTCGCCCGGCGATGACGGCGATCTCTACGGGCAGACGCTGACGGTGGAATTTGTGCAGCGGCTGCGCGGCGAGATGAAGTTCAACGGGCTGGCCGAACTGGTCGCCCAGATTCAGACGGACATCGCCACCGCGCGCGCCCTGTTTGAACCGTCCGATCTACCCACGGTGTCGGGTGCGGCGCAGCCATTCTTCCTGGCAACCCAAGCCGCCTAACCACCACCTACCGACCATGCGGGTTCTCTGTGTATCGGCTCCTCTCCCCGGTCATCTCGATTGGGGGGGCTACCTGGCGACTGCTGCCGAACTGGCGCGCCGCGGCCATGAGGTGCTGTGGGCCAGCGGCAGCAAGGTCCAATCCAGTGTAGAAACTGCAGGCATCGCCTTTCACCCGCTGGCCGAAACAGGCTGGCGTTGGCCGCCGCCGTCTCCCCTGGCCCATGACCCCGACGCCGATCCACAGGCAGTGCTGCATCAAAAACAGCGCCGCGCCCTGGATCAATGGCTGGACGTCGAGCGCGTGGCCGCGGCGACGCATGAGATCATGGACGTGGTGGACGCCTTTCACCCTGACCTCATCCTGAGCGAGATGTTTATCGCCGCCGCCGGATTGGTGGCAGAACAAGCGCGTTTGCCGCTGGCGGTGATGGGCTGGCCTGCCCCTGCGCCGCGCGCTGCTGCTACCAACGGGGACGAGATGACGCACCTGGCGCGCAACCGTCTGGACGACCTGCTAGCGCGCTTCGGCCTGACGGGGGAAAACTGGACGCATGCTGGCCCGCCCGCGCTACGCTCGCCCCATCTACACCTGACCTACTGGAGTCCGCGCTGGTTTGAGGGTGTGTCTGTGGGGGAACAGACTGCGCATGTTGGCGGGCTGCGGCCTGTCCAGCCGCCGCCCCCGCTTCCCGCATCAGTGCCCTCGCCCGACGATGCGCCCTGGGTGTTGATCACGCTGGGGAGCAGTTTCAACGCCGACCCAGCCTTTTTTATCGCCGCCGCACACGCCGCGGTGCGGATGGGCTGTCTGCCGCTGGTGGCGTTGGGCGCGCCGCTGCAAACGCCGTGGGTCGAGGAGATGCGCCCGCGGCTGCCGCAGACGGCGCTGCTGGCCCCCTGGCTTGACTTTGCTACAGTGATCCCGTATGTGGCGACGGCCATCCATCACGGCGGCGCGGGCACGACCCATGCCCTGATCACCCATGCCGTCCCGCAGATCGTCGTGCCCCATGCCGGTGACCAGGCGCGCCAGGCGCAAGGGGTTACGCGCTGCGGGGTGGGGATTGCCCTGCCCCCCAAGCAAGTAACCGTGGACCGGCTAGAAGACGCCCTGGCGCAGACGCTGCCCGACCGATCGCCCCTGCGTGCCCAGGCCCGCCAGTTACAGGCCGAATTTGACGCGTTGGGCGGTGTGCCCGCCGCAGCGGATCGATTGGAGGGAGTAGGGAGATAGGGGCAGAATCCGAGAAGCAGGGACGTAGTTTCAGCCTTACTCCCTACTGCCCACTCCCGGCTCCCTTTCTGACTACTAGCTGCTACCGAGAAAGACACCCGTGATGAGGAAGGACCATGCAAGCACTGATTGAGCGCATTCAGCGTGAGGGGCGCAACCTGGGCCAGGGGATTTTGAAGGTGGATGGCTTTGTCAACCACCAGCTTGACCCGGTGCTGACGATGGAGATGGGCCGCGAGTTCGCGCGGCGTTTTACCCAGGTGGGCGTGATGGGTGTCACCAAGATCGTCACCGCCGAAGTCAGCGGCATCGCGCCCGCCCTGACGACCGGGATTTGCCTCGGCGTCCCCGTGGTCTACGCGCGCAAAACCCGCCCGATCACGATGGCGCAGGGCATCTATCGCGCCGAAGCCCCCAGCCACACCAAAGGCGGGACCGTGGAATTGATCGTTTCGCCCGAATACCTTCTGCCCAGCGACCGTGTGCTGCTGATCGATGATTTTCTGGCGACCGGGCAGACCATCGCCGCCCTGGCGACGCTGATCGCTCAGTGCAACGCAACGCTGTGCGGGATCGGCTGCATCATCGAAAAGACGTTTGAGGGAGGGCGCGACCTGCTGACCCCGCTCGGCGTTCCCATCGTGTCGCTGGCCGTGATTGACAGCATGGAAGGCAACACGATCCAGGTGCGCCCGGACGGGTGCTAGGGGCTGGGTTGCCCAACGTACAGCCCATCTGCACCAGGGTGATCGTCACGGTTTCCGAGGTCACGGCCTCCTTGTTTCGTCGGGGTCAGGCAGCAGTTCGATGCTTGTGCCGGGTGCGGGCTGTGTGTATTCGCCCAAGCGTCCCATCGATGGATCGGCGGCTGGCCGTGAAAGCGATGATGCGATGTTGATTTCAGGCCGGTCCGCGGCAGAGGCGGGCGGCGCGGTCGCGCCAACCCAGGCCAAGACCGCGCCCAAGACGACCAACGCCGCAGGCCACCAGCGCAAGAGCGCGCCCTGCATCTCATTGTCGGCGCTAAATCCCAGAACGCCGACAAAGACCAGCACGCTCCCAGGGATCAGCGCCCACCAGTGGCGGCGCGTG
>CAZYQJ010000527.1:0-4417 GCA_964649925.1 uncultured Litorilinea sp. | reverse complement strand
AAAACACCTACGGAACCGGCTGCTTTATGCTGCTCAACACCGGCACAGAGATCGTCCACAGCCGGAACGGGCTGCTGACCACCGTCTGCTACCAGATTGGCGACCAGCGCCCTGTCTATGCCCTGGAAGGATCGATCGCCATGGCCGGGGCGACGGTGCAATGGCTGCGTGACAACCTGCGCCTGATCGACCACGCTGCCGAGACCGAAAGCCTGGCGAAGTCCGTCCCCGACAGCGGCGGCTGCTATCTGGTCCCGGCCTTCAGCGGCCTCTTTGCCCCCTACTGGCGCAGCGACGCGCGCGGGGTGATCGTCGGCCTCACCCGTTATGTCAATCGCGCCCACATCGCACGCGCCGCCCTGGAGTCTATCTGCTACCAGACGCGCGAAGTCCTGGAGGCGATGAATGCCGATAGCGGCGTGCCCCTGGCGAGCCTGCGCGTGGATGGCGGCGCGACTGTCAACAATTTTTTGATGCAGCTTCAGGCTGATATCCTGGGCGCGGAGGTGATCCGCCCCAAGGTGGCCGAAACCACCAGCCTGGGCGCGGCCTACGCCGCCGGGTTGGCAGTCGGCTTCTGGAACACCCTGGACGACCTGCGCGCCAACTGGCAGGTGGACCGCGCCTGGTCGCCCCAAATTGACGAAGAACAGCGCGCAGCGGGCTTTGCCGGTTGGAAAAAAGCCGTCACCCGCACCTTCGATTGGGTAGACCCCTAGACCCAGGCCGTTTGGCAGATATATAGCAACTGATGATCCACCTTGTTATCGTCTCCCACAGCAGGCAGATCGCCCAGGGCGTGGCGGCATTGGCCCGGCAGATGGCCCCGCCGACGCTCTTGATCAGCGCCATTGGCGGGGTAGACGAGGACGACGGATCCCAGGCGTTGGGCGTAGACGCGCTGCACATCTGTGACGCCATCCGCCAGGCCGATGCCCCCGATGGCACCTTGATCCTGGTAGACTTGGGCAGCACCGTCCTCAGCGCCGAAACTGCGCTCGACCTGCTGGAGCCGGAGTTGCGCCGCCGCTGCCGGATCAGCAATGCGCCGCTCGTGGAGGGGGCTGTTATCGCCGCTGTCGAGGCTGGACTCAATCACAGCCTTGAAGAAGTCAACCGCGCCGCCGAAGCCGCTTGCACCATGCCGAAAGTATGGAGCAGCACACCCACCCCATCTACACAGGAGGGAGATACCAGCGTATAGGGTATGACCGTAGAACCGATCTCCACCCACTGCACAGTCAATCACCCCCTCGGGCTGCATCTGCGCGTGGGCAAAGACCTGGTCACCATTGCGAACCAGTTCCGCGCCTCGATCACGGTGCGTAATCTGTCGCGGCCGTCGCCCGTGGTGGATGCCAAGAGTATCCTCCAACTGATGCAACTCCAGGCCCGCCAGGGACATACCCTGTGCATCTCCGCCCAAGGTCCCGACGCGCAGGAAGCGCTTGCCGCACTCTGCCGCCTGATTGACCAAACCGCCGAACTATGACGACCGTTCTGAACGGGCTTCCGGCTGCGCCGGGCATTGGCATTGGCACGCTGATCATCTATCGCCCCGGCCAATTCGCGCTTGACCCTGACCTGGCGGCGACCACCACCGACCCGGATCACGAATGGCGCGCCTTCCAGGATGCCCACAGCCAGGTAGATGCCGAGCTCGAACAGTTGGGCCGCAACGCCAATTCCTTGGTTGCGGAGATCTTTGCAGCCCACCGCGCCATCCTGCACGATCCTACGCTGGTGGATTCCGTGCGGTCCGCCATTTTTGAGCAAAACAGCACCGCGGCTGCCGCCACGCAAAAGGTCATCGGCGAACTGGCCGACCTCTTTCGATCCTTTGAGGACGACACCTTTTCAGGCCGCGCCATGGATATCATTGATCTGGGGCAGCGGCTTCTGGCGCATCTTGATGCAACGATCACCCGGCCCCAGTTGGCGCACCTCCCGCCTGATACCATCCTGGCCGCCGACGACCTGACCCCCTCCGACCTGGCCCAACTGCTCCCCGACCGGATTCAAGGGATTGCCCTGGCGGACAGCACCCCAACCGCCCATTCGGCTATCCTGGCGCGCGCCCTGGGTATTCCCCTGGTCTGTACCGTCGGCCAACACCTGCTGCACACCCTCAGCGCCCAAACCGCCATTGTGGACGGCTATCGTGGACGGGTGTTGGTGGGGGTGGATGACCCGGCACAACTCGCCCGCTATCACGACCGGCGCATCGCCCACCAACGAGAAGATGCCGAGGCCATCTTACATGCCCACTTGCCTGCGCTGACCCGCGACGGCGTGCGTGTGCCCGTCTGCGCCAACGCCAACAGCCCGCAAGAGGTCGCACAGTCCCGCGAGAACGGGACAGACGGGATCGGCCTGTTACGCACCGAATACCTCTACCGCGGGCGCGCCACACCTCCCTCCTGTGCCGAGCAGGAAGCTACCTACGCCACCTTTCTGACCCAGGTCGAGCACCAGTTGACCGTACGCGCCCTCGATGCCGGGGGTGACAAACCGGTGGCCTTCCTCGCCCACCATCGTGAGGGCAACCCTTTTCTGGGTGTGCGCGGTGTGCGGCTGTTGTTGGAACAGCCCGAACTGCTGCACACCCAATACCGCGCCCTCCAGGCCGCAGCGCGCATGGCTCCGGCAGGAGTGGACGTGCGCTTCTTGCTGCCCATGATCAGCACGGTCGAAGAAGTGACCGCGGTGCGCTCGATCCTGGCGGATTCGTTGGCAGAACCGCCCCGGCTCAAGTTGGGCATCATGATCGAGGTTCCCTCCGCTGCGCTGCTCGCCCACAGGTTGGCCCCCCAGGTCGATTTCTTCAGCATTGGGACCAATGACCTTGCCCAATATGTGCTGGCGGGCGACCGCACCAACAGCGCCGTCGCCAAACTGGCCGACCCCCTTCATCCTGCCGTCCTCCGCCTGATCCAGATGACCTGTGAAGCTGCACACGCCCACGGTAAAACAGTCTCTGTCTGCGGCGAGATCGGCGGCGATCCAGAAGCCGTCCCCCTGTTGCTCGGTCTGGGCATCGACGAATTGAGCGTCCCCCTGCCTGCCGTGCCACTGGTCAAGCAGACCGTGCGCCGCAGTGACCTGGCCGCCTGTCGTAGCCTGGCGGAAGCCGCTTTGACCTGCCAAAGCGCCGCCGAAGTCCGCGCCCTGCTGACCGAAATGTAACCCTGCTGCCCAACGAGTACAGCTTGCCCGCCGCCGCTCTCCGGCGTACAATAGTCCCCATGAAACAGCTTCAGACCGAAATCCTGGTGATCGGCGGCGGATCTACCGGCACAGGCGTGGCGTGGGATGCGGCGCTGCGTGGGTTTCAGGTAATCTTGGTCGAAAAGCGCGACCTGACCCACGGCACAACCGGGCGCTATCACGGGCTTGTCCACAGCGGCGGGCGCTATGTCGTCAAAGACCCGCGCAGCGCCGAGGAGTGTATCGCCGAAAACGCCATCCTGCGCTATACCCATGCCCACTGTATCGAGGACACGGGCGGCTTTTTCGTCGTCACGCCGGAAGACGAAGGCGACTACCCCGACCAGTTTGTCGCGGCCTGCGACCGGCTGGGGCTGCACTATGACGAGATCAGCCCGGCGGCTGCGCTGCGCCGCGAACCGCTGCTCAACCCGCGCATCAGCCGTGTCTTCGAAGTCCCCGACGCAGCCGCCGACAGCTTTCTGGCGACCCACGCCACCGCTCAAGCCGCACGCCTGGCCGGGGCGCGCATCTTGACCTATCACGAAGTGACCGGGCTGCTCATGGCTGGCGGCGACGGTGACCGCCGCGTGACCGGCGCACAGGTGCGCGATGTGACCACCGGCGAGGACGTGGTGATCCACGCTGACATGGTTATCAACGCCTCTGGCGCATGGGCCGGGCAGATCGCCCGCTTTGCTGGCATCGAAGTCACGATCATCCCCGGCAAGGGCACGATGGTTGCCCTGAATCACCGCGTGGTCAACACCGTGCTGAACCGCTGCAAAATGCCCTCGGACGGGGACATCCTGGTCCCGATCCACACCGTGGCGGTGATCGGCACGACCGATGAAAAGGTGACCGACCCCGAACGGCTGCGGATTGAACCGTGGGAAGTGGCGTTGATGCTGGCCGAAGGGGAGAAGTTGGTTCCCGGTCTCAGCCAGGCGCGTGTGCTGCGTGCCTGGGCCGGGGTGCGCCCACTCTATCAAGAGGGATTTGTGGGGGAAAGCCGCGACGCCACGCGCGCCCTGACGCTGCTCGACCACCGCAGCCGCGACGGTGTTTCCGGGCTGCTGACCATCACCGGGGGCAAATGGACCACCTTCCGGCTGATGGCCGAAACCACCGTGGACAAAGCGTGCGAACAGTTGGGCACGCACCGCGCCTGCACCACAGCCACCACCCCGGTCCCCGGTATCGAGCAGGG
>CAZYQJ010000526.1:0-4418 GCA_964649925.1 uncultured Litorilinea sp. | reverse complement strand
GGCGCAAGCCCTGCCCCACGTCTGTGAAACCCCAACCGAAGCAGGCGGCGAAACCGGTTCATCCTCCACCAGCTTGGCCGAAATGTCTGTACCGGTGCCACACCCGACGATGGAGGCCCGCCGTTGCTGTGCCTAGAGACGGCGCAATATATCTGTACTTATAGTCATAACCCATAAACTTCGTTTATGCTGACGGCGCGGCTGCGGTTAGGATAGATGTATAGAGAAGCATTGGGTTTTGCTTCGCCGTCTACAGACGCCACTCTCACTAGGTCACATCGTATTCTTGGATCTAGCATCAAGCCACCGATGCGTCGATTCGATGCATCAGCGATATTGTCAATGTGCCCTCAGATGGTAACTCGCCTAATCCGCTTCCTGCGCACGACCAGCTAATCCCACTGTTACGCGCCCGTTACGCCAAGATCACGAGAAATCAACGCTGTACCTCTAACTTGTTGAGCACAGTGTAGTACGCATGATCCACTCAACAAAGGGAGGGTACCATGATGCGTGGATGGAAGGGGTTCTTGTCGTTTGGCCGCAATATCCGGTTACACATTGCGCATGGAAGTCTCTAGGACGTCTAACCCTGTTTGCAGTTCGTCCGCAATCTCTGCCAGTGGAAGTGAACGCAGCCAAGATACCGCCAGTTCAATACCCAGCGGCATACCCCCAACCAGCCGACAAATGCGGATGACATGGGCGACATTGGAGGGCTGATCTGTAAAGTCCGGTTGCAGTTGGCGGGCACGCTGGACGAACAACTCGACAGCACTGTGCGTGGTGGGATCAAGCGCAATCGATTCATCTGTGTGGAATACCTCCAACCCCTCCAGTGGCAATCGTCACTCCACTCACGCATGCCTGCCTGCCCGGCCTCGACCAGTGTCAGATCAGCCTCGTCGGGCAATGCACCAGTCTTGCTGTTCTTCCACTCGATGGCGCGGTTTTCGAGGATGCGGCGTGCGCGCTGGCCCGGTGCATCGGACTCCGCAGCGCTGTACCAGCGGCGCCATCAGCTCTTTCTGGTGGTGATAGACGCACTCGATTTGAGCCAGCGCGTGTTCATCGGCGGTGCCGAGGCGCGTGGTGTGGAAGTCGAGCAGATCTAGCGCCAGCCCCTCGTCCTGCAGACGCTGGTAGAGCGCTAGGTCAAAGCGCGGCTGATCATAGTTCTGTGCTCGCGCAAGCGACGCGCCTCGTCGGGCAGGGCGCGCAGGTAGCGCGCGCCCTCAACACGGTCGTTGGCGAAGGCCAGAAAGACGACAGGTTTGGAGGCGTTGTCAGACATGGAAAGTCTCCAGGCCGCGGCGTCAGGCAACGCTAGGCGGCTGAGCGGACATCTGCGCCGGCTGGGGGCCGGCGCGGTGTGCGGCTGTAGTGAGAGCTTGCGGTCTTGGGTGCGATGATGCCGGACGCGATGCCGCATCGGGTGTCAAGTTGGGCAGCCAAAGGATGTGAAGCAACCCGCCCCAGGGTGTGGAATGACCTTTTTGACGACTTCTGATAAGAAGGGACCGATTTCAGGGACCCTACGCCTACTCGTGACACGCGGGTCCCTGGGCTTGGATTCTGCTCCGGTTGTATTTTTCTGTTACAGTCGGTATTATCAGGTAGCCCTCAGTCGTTCGCTTGGTGCAGTTGGGTGACCGGCAGATCGACGCTGAAACTCCATTTACAGCTAAAGCATTCTTGGACTCGTCTGAGTGTAACAAGGGATACACGGCGGCTTGCGGTCGTCCGAAATTCACGTCGTTTTCTGCCTGCGCCGTCTATCGCTTACGTTGTTGGCCCTGTCGGAAGATACAACTAAAGAAGGGGGTGATGAAGTGAGGAACTTGAACCGATGCAGTTTCGGCCTCATGATCCTGTTGGTGTCTCTCGTCCTGTCAGCATGTCAGCCCATTCAGGCGCCTGACCCTGCTGCATCAAGCCAAACGCAACCTGTCGAGCCGGTCGCAGACCGTAACAACGCTTCATCTCAAGTCGTTCCCCAGGCAGTGCGCGACTTGGCGGGAACCTATGTCGGGTCATGGACCCTCTTTGGCATTGACGAAGAGCGCAAGGTGGTCAAGCTCGCCTCTTGGACGGATACGATCAAGGCTGAGAACCCCCAGATGGACGGGGAACAGGCCTATGTTCTCACGACGAACGAGATGGTCTTCGATGATAGCGCTGCCCCTCCGGTCAATTTCACTGGCAAAGAGGGCTATTTTCTGAGACCAGATGGCAGTCTCGGCGACTACTTCATTGAAACATTCGGTCAACTTTCCAAGAGTACTCAGTTGGGTGAAAACATCTGGATTTCGGTGACACCGGCCTCTGCCGAAGATCTGGCTTCCTATCGTCTTCCGCATGATTCCTCTGGTCAGCATGTCCTGGTTAAGGTGGTTACCAGCGAAGAAGGGACTGAAATCCACCGCATTACCCGTGTAACGACTGTCGCCTGGACAGATCAAGCAGGGCAAGATCAATCGATTCAGTTTGTCAGCATTCAGGGATTCCATAAACGACAATTGGAATGAACGCTAGGGGGCAAACACCCTTCGTGATAACCCGGTGTTAGAATGCGATGGAGAGCGAGATAGGCGTAAGTCTTTATAGCTCCTTTAGAAGCCAGAAGACGGAACCCAGCCACGCGTCAGCCGTGCGGCTGAACGGTTCGAAGGTTGGCTCCTGCCGGTTGGTCGGGTGCAAGGAGACAGGGGAGGGGGAACAAAGCAACAAGAGAGACGTCTCTTATGAGAGGCGGCGGCGTCCCCGAGGCTCGTTGAACGCCTCGGCCAGTTCATGCCCAATGGAAAGGTAATTGTATGATGTCCCGGAATATCTTCCTGCTGCTGAGCGTTTTTTGCGCGCTCCTACTGGGCGGCTGTGTGGTGCAGCCGGTAGTCCCTGAAACACCCACGACATCGGGGACGGTGCCCACGATTCCCACAGAGGAAACCGCAGCAGAGGCAGCAGACAGTTCCCCCTTCACAGCCGAGCGCTTGTCCAATCTGGTCTATCATCTTGACGCTGTGCTTGAATCCACACCGATTCAACTGGTCGATGGTGTGTATGAAGACGAACCCAACCGCATCGATGTCCGTTGGACAGAGACCTATGCGCTTGGCGAATTGCAGGGCCAACCCGCAGCAGCTGTGATACTCGACGCCGGTATGGGCGGCAGCGGCATCTTTAACATGCTGGCTGTTGTGCAAGAGCAAGATGGGGAACTTGTCAATGTGGCAAGCGCCTTGGTTGGGGATCGTGTGCGCTTCAACACCATTGCCATTGACGAGGGGGAGATCGTGCTGGACTTTGTGATGCAAGGGCCGGATGAGCCGTTGTGTTGCGGCACGCAGCGCACATTGGCAAGATACGCCCTGCAAGGTGAGGTCTTGGATCTGATCGAGACGGAAATGCTGGGCACACAAGACCTGATTGGCGAGACGGAGGTGATCACCTTCACGCCAACCGTGGTGCCCACAGCGTCGCAAACAGGTAGTTGTTTCGCCAATGCCATTGGATTGGGGCGTGCGGATGCGTGGCGTTGCATGACCGGCAACCAGATCCACGACCCCTGTTTCCAAATCGATGAAACGCCGACCTTGATCTGTGGCGCGGATCCGATCAGCGGCGAAGAGGGCTTTGTCTTAGAGTTAACCGAGTCTCTGCCCGAAGTGCAGGTGGGCGACGCGGCTCTCCCCTGGCTCATTGAATTAGGCGACGGTACGATTTGTCGTTTGATGACCGGCACGGTGCCAGGGGCAAACGGGCAGACAGCGCCCTATGGTTGTGCGGATGAAGCAGGCTCTTACTTGATGGCCGAATTCGACACTGAACTGCCGGTGTGGTTCGCGCAACGTGTCACCTTTGATCTAGGCGAGGATGGTTTTTCCATCCGTTCCTCTACGCGCCAGGGGATCGCGGTGGTCTGGCGCTGAGGCGTTTGACGGGAGTTGGATACCTGGCTACTTCACTCTGGAGTAGGTGGCGAAGAGATCAAAGAGGGACGATGTTAACAGTCATCGGGGCAGGATTAGGTAGAACGGGAACCCACAGTTTGGGACGCGCACTTGAGATACTTGGGTTTGGGCCCTGCTACAACATCCTTGAAGTACACAAGAACCCCGGACATGCTCTGATTTGGGATCACGCAATGGATAGAAAAGCAGTAGATTGGGACTTGCTTTTCGCCGCTTACCCCTCAGCAGTGGAGTGGCCAACGGTCGCTTTTATTTCCGAAGTAATTCAGCATTTTTCGGAAGCGAAGGTCGTGCTGACCCTGCGAGACCCGGCGTCATGGTACGAGAGCGCCAATACGACAATCTTTGATGCGCTGGAATTGAGCGCGCATCATCCCGATCCAGAAAAAAGAGAACGCATGGGGCTCATGCGCCGTTTGATCCTAGATCGCACGTTTGCCGGAC
>CAZYQJ010000525.1:0-4420 GCA_964649925.1 uncultured Litorilinea sp. | reverse complement strand
CGCACCGGATCGGGTGGACCGCTACAGCCACGCCGGTGATGCACCCATTCCGGTACACTTGCAGTAGGCAGTGAACAACAATCAGGATTCACAATACACTGAATTTGCAGAGCAAGATTGCAGAGAAAGAGAGGAACTGTGACCACGATACTTGCCTCCTATCGCCAAGCCATCGATTTCAACGTAGACCGGTTCAATCCGATCATCGTGGCGGAAAACGAGCGTGCCCGTACCATGTTGGCCTGTTTTGAGATGGGGCAATTCATCCCCGTCCACAGGCCGGGCGTGGATCTTATGCTGACCATTTTGGAGGGGACAGGCACACTGGTCGCTGGCGACAGCGAAATTCCCTTCGAGCCAGGGACAACCGCTGTCATCGGTGCAGGAGATGCGCGCGGCCTCAAAGCCGAGACGCGCACGGTAGCCTTGTTCGTCGTTACGCCGCCGCCCACAGCAGCCGACCATACGGAAGTGATGGCTGGTCTACGGCGGGGCAGTTGGCGAGCGTAGAGAGGATGGCCGGTATTCGTTCGCAGAGACCGGTAACGGCCTGGCTGTTGGCCGTCTGCGCTCTGGTCGTCGTGATGGTGGTCGTGGGCGGCTACGTGCGGCTCACGCGGTCGGGGCTATCGATCGTGGAATGGGATCTCGTCACTGGCGTGCTTCCGCCCCTGGGGGAGGAAGCCTGGCAGGCGACCTTTGCCCAATACCAACAGACGCCGGAATTCCAGCAGGTGAATTCCGGCATGAGCCTGGACGAATACCGGCGCATCTTCTACGTCGAGTACATCCACCGGCTGATCGCCCGGTTCGCAGGGTTGGTCGTCATCTTGCCTCTGGGTTTCTTTCTGGCCACCGGCGCGATTCCCTGGCGACGCTCGATAGTCTACCTGCTCATCGCGTGGCTCTTCGTCTTGCAGGGGGTGCTGGGCTGGTACATGGTCAGCAGCGGTTTGGTAGACCGGCCCCAGGTAAGTCCCTACCGCTTGGCACTCCATTTGCTGATGGCACTGCTGGTGCTTGGGGTCGCCTTTTGGACCGCGCTCGGTAGGATCTACGGCAAGCCGTCGCTCGGCCCGAACCGCAGACGCAGTATGGGCTGGTCGGTCGCATTGCTCGGCGTCCTCGTGCTGCAAATCGCCTACGGTGGGCTGGTAGCGGGGTTGAAGGCAGGATATGTCTCCGACACCTTCCCGCTGATGTTCGGCTACATTGTTCCGCCCGGTCTCTTTGCCGTCCTACAGCCCTGGTGGGCCAATCTGGTTGCCAACGCCAGCGCCGTACACTTTGTGCATCGCTGGCTCGCCTTTGGTGTGCTGATCGTCGCAGCCATCCTGGTGGTTCTGGTCTACCGGAGCCACCCGTCGCGTGCAGTCAGGCGCGGTACGCTGGCCCTCGTTGTCTTGCTCGGCGTCCAGATTGGGTTGGGTGTGAGCGTGATCTGGCTGCACGTGCCCCTCATGTTGGCCCTACTCCACCAGTTGACCGCCGTTCTCCTGTTCCTGGCCGTTCTCTTTGTCGTCCATCGCCTGGCTGCTGCCTGAACTCAGGTAGGCTTTGCGCCAGGACAAAGACCGCAGTCCGTTGTATTGGTAGCATGGGGCACTAGCAGGTCACGACGCGACTGCAAACAACAAACAATCGACAGGCGGCGCGGGTGTTTTGCCCAACCACCTGTGCAATCTGTGAGGATAGAGGAGAGAAACGATCATGGCAACTGTGTCCATCCCGACTCGACCCGCTGCCAAACGCCCCAGCACCGGCGGTTTGCTCGACCGCTATGTGCTGCCCAAGGTGGCGCTGGCGGTCATCAGCGTGGCGTCGCTGGTGGGTGTTTTTCTAACCATGAGCACGCACGGCGCGCCGCCGCTCTGGATCCTGGTGCGCTGGCTGCATCTGGTGGCACTCGGCATCCTGGCAGGAGGCGCGATGTGGTGGGGCATTTTCCTGAAACGCTCTGACAATCCAGAGGAGGAGGCAATGGTCGCCCGCTTTGCCCTCGCCCAACAGCGGCACTTTCGGGCGATCAGCGGTGGGGCGCTGCTGCTCGCCCTGTCGACGGCTCCACATCTGTTCTGGTTTGGCCGCCTGGCGCAGCAGACGGGAGAGCAGGCCATCTGGCTGAGCAACGTCGTCGCCTTCGCCATCGCGCTGCTGTCTTTCGGCTGGCTGCAGATCAGGCCACTCGCCCAAGCGCGGGCTTTCGAGCAGACCCCGATTCGTCTGCTCTGGGGCGTGCTGCTGCTCGTCCTACTGTCCACGGCCCTGCTGGACGCCCGGCTGACCTTCCCGGCCCAGCCCTCGGCGTGGCTGCTTCGCCCTCTTCATCTGATCGCCTTTGCCCTCTGGATCGGCGGCGCGGTCTGGAACATCTTCATTGCAGTGCCCGCCGCCCAGGAATCACCTACCGTGCCTGTGGTCGTCGCCGCTGCCGAGCAGTTGGAACGCTTCCGCTGGGCCGTGCGTGCCATCCTGCCTACCCTGCTCGTTACGGGTCTGCTTCAGGCACTGCCGTACACGGGCCTCAATCCTGCCACCCTGCTCACCCCCTTCGGCCTGCTCATCCTGTTCAAAATTGCCCTCGTGCTTGGTCTGTTCGTGATCTTCGTCACCTGCCCGCTGTGGCGGGCTTGTTCTCCTATCCGCGGCATGTGCGACCTGGCTGAGATAAACACCCCGCCCGTGCCGCAGCCAATTCGCCGCCTGGACAATCGGGGCAAGGCCTGTGCCGGATTTGTGCGCGTCCAGCGCATCCTCGACGCGATGGCGCCTGAGGAGACCTTGGAACTGTTGAGCACCGACCGCATCTCCTGGTGGGAACTGCCCGCCTGGCTGGAGGTGAACGGCCATACCCTGGTCGAACGGGAGCAGAGCGGGCGTCTCTGGTGGCGTTCTTATCGCTATCTGATCCGCCGGGGAACTTCCTAGCCACGCTCAGATAGGGGGACGCGGGCACTGTGACACCCTAATCCTTTGGGATTATGCTTAGGCCACATCCCGTCAAGATGTGGTATGCAGTTATTCAACCTACAGGACAATGACCTGACTGACGGCCAGTTTTCAAAGGCAAAAAGGGTATGGATAGTACTGATTTCATGTGGCCCTGAAGGCAGCAAGACAGCCGGATTCAAACAAGGTGCATGTTGCGGAATATTTGCTCCGTCCATGCAGGTCACCCCAACTGCAGAGTAGGAGCAGATCACAGCCAATCGCCTGGGCGATACGGCCAAGGTACCGAGCCCGTTCCACCGCGGTATCGACGTTCTCTGGCTGGCTGTAGTCCAGTGCCACCAGGTCGATGGCGGCAGGACGAAGGTGATTCTCATCAAGTAGGCGTTTCAGATCGTCCACACTGTGATCGGTAGAGAACTTTTCAAATTTCTCGCCCCATAGCTCAACCATAGGAAAGCCCGCCTTCGCCGCGGCGCGGACGTCGTCTTGTAGAGGATAGGGGCGCGAAGTGGCCCCGTTATAACATGGGATCATGGCGCAGTGCGTCTCCTGCTACTGGTGGGGTTGGTCGGTTGATGGTACGGATGCGTTGTAGCTGATCCAGGATTATGGCTGGAGAATTCAGGTGCATTCCCTCAGTCAAGGTCGAAATACAAAGTGCTCTACCGCATGGCGTTCGATATAGTCCCAGTCGTAGCTGACACCCAACCCTGGCCCTTCTGGCACCGGCACACAGCCATCGGCGCCCACGGCCTCGGGCTGATCGGAATAGCCGCAGGTGTACACCGGCGGTACGGCATTGGGCATCTCCGGCCCCATCAGCGCCAACTCATAGAGGTGGGTATTTCGCAGCGCTGACATCACAGCGCGGTGGGCGGGACCGCAGGCGTGCAGTTGGATATCTAGCCCCAACGCCTCACAAAAGTGCGCGAGCTTGAGCACCCCTGTAATGCCCAGGTCATATTCGGGGTCGGCGTGGACCATATCACAGCCGCCCGCCAGCAGAAAGCCTACTTTTTGCTCCACCCCGCGCACATGTTCGCTCACTAGCAGCGGCGTACGCAACTGCTCACGCAGCCGCCGGTGTCCTTCGACGGCCGTGCCCCCGTCGCGATAGGGGTCTTCGTACCACAGACAGCCTGCTTCATCGCAGGCGCGGCCCACATACAGCGCATCCAGATAAGTCCGCAGTTGGCAGGCTGGGTCGATCATGAGCGGAAAGTCATCGCCAACGCGGGCGCGTACCCCCAGCAGATTGCGCGCCTCGCGTCGTGCATCGCCATTATGCCAGCCGTGAATCTTGAACCCGGCAAACCCCTGCTCCTTACAGTGTAAGGCGAAATCAGCAAAGGCTTCAGGCATATCCAGCCCGCCAGGGGCGTCTTGGCCATGATAAGTGCTCGCATAGGTAGGAAGGCGGGTGCGAAAGCCACCCAACAGGCGTGAAACCGAGACGCCATATTTGTGA
>CAZYQJ010000524.1:0-4426 GCA_964649925.1 uncultured Litorilinea sp. | reverse complement strand
GGCTTGCCGCTGCCGGAGCGCAGTTACAGCGTCCCCTGTGGGCCAGCACCAGCACTAAGAACCCCGACTATCCCGACCTGCTCTATGTGGACACCCTGATCGGCCCGCATACGGTCAACACGATGCCCCTCAACACGTTGGAGGCATTCCTCGACCACGGCACGGTGATCCACAGCATTGGCGAGCAAGTGGAGGAAGCAGAGCAGGCTATCCTGCAACTGCCCAAGCTGGGGATCTCGATGACCGATGTCACCAACGAATTGGAGCACGAAGGCGTCAAGAAGTTTGCGGACTCGTATGACGACCTGCTGGCGACCATCGCCAAACGCCGCGCCGAGTCGATCACGGCATAAGAGGGCTTGTACGCAGGTGACCGGTTTATCCTATCCCGTGCCGGTCACCTGCATTTGTGGATCAGGCCTGTTGTCCGACAGGAGCAGCACATCCACTCGGCAGCCCGACGCGGCAGCTATTCCTTGTCCTTGTCCTCTTTCCGCCGCTGCAAAAACGCGGCGAACTCCGCCGGGTCGAGACCGTGTGACGGCTTGTGCAGCGCAGCGGGCGCAGTTGCTTCGTCTTCAGCCTGATCCGCCAACTCATCTGCTGGGGAAGGCGCGGCAGGGTCATCGCGCAGATGGGCCAGGACGGCGGGCAGCACCTCGACCACCGCATCCAAGAAGCAGACTGCGGTCGCAGCCCCGGCAGGCAAATTGAGGATCAGCGATCGTCCGCGAATGCCCGCCACCCCGCGGTCGATCAACGCCAGCAGGGTTTCCTCCTGGGCAACGCCGCGCATCGCCTCCGGCAGCCCAGGCAGCAGCCGCTCTACGACGGCCAGCGTGGCTTCCGGCGTGACCTCGCGCCCGCTTGGGCCTGGCGCGGGCAGCGTACCGCCCAGCGTCAACACCAGGTCCAACTCCTCTTCATCACACCAGCGGCACAAGGTCTCTTCGATCCAATAACGCTGGCTTGCCGCATAGCTCTCCTGCAGGACCACCGCGGCGGGCAGCGCATCATGCAGCAGACGGCGCACCGCCTCCCCTGTGTCGGGATCGAACGACGGGATGTGCAGCAGTCCGGTACGGATGATGGTCACGGCTCACCCTCCAATAGCAACAGCCTTCAGGCGCGCCTGCAATGGGTGCAGGGGCCTGAAGGCTCAATCTCCCGATGACCTCTTCAAACAAGCTAGTTCAAACAGGCAAGTCCAAACGGTCTAGCGCTTGGTGTACTGCGGGGCCTTGCGTGCTCGCTTGAGACCGGGCTTCTTGCGCTCCTTGGCGCGAGCATCACGGGTCAAAAACCCTGCAGCTTTCAGGGTCGGGCGCATGTTGGTGTCGGTCTCGCACAGGGCACGCGCAATACCCAGACGCACCGCTGCGGCCTGCCCGCCTTCACCGCCGCCCTTGACATGGACACTGATGTTATAGCTGGCTTCCGTGCCGGTGAGGGCCAACGGCTGGCGCAGGATCATGCGGTCCAAGGCGCGGCCAAAGTATTCCTCCAACGGTTTATCGTTGACCACGATCTCGCCGCTGCCAGGGTAGAGACGCACGCGCGCCGTGGCAGTCTTGCGCCGACCTACTGCCTCAACATATTCCGCCATAAGTCCTCCTAGACCTCCAACACCTTGGGCTGTTGCGCCTGATGAGGGTGTTCACCCCCGGCATAAATTCGCAACTTTTTCATCTGCGCGCGCCCCAGGCGCGTCTTTGGCATCATCCCCTTGACTGCTTCATAAAGCACCCGGTCGGGGAAGCGATCAAGCTGCTCGCGCATGGTGCGGCTCTTCAGCCCACCGGGATAGCGCGAGTGGCGGTAATAACGCACCGTGTCCAGCTTATCGCCCGTAACAACAATCTTTTCGCAATTGGTGACAACCACAAAGTCCCCCGCGTCCACATGAGGGCTAAACGTCGGCTTGTGCTTGCCACGCAGTACCCGCGCAATCTCCGAAGCCAGCCGTCCCAGGGTCTTGCCCTCGGCATCCACAACCCACCATTCGCGGGCGGCTTTGGCTTCCTCGGCGCTTGGACTGAATGTCTTCACGCTACTCACTCCTCTTCACCTGATTTGATCCATCTACCAAGCGTAATCGGCCTGTACGGCTGCGCCCTATTCGGACATGTCTTGCCGCTGTAGCTCCGGCCACAGCGCCCACTGGTCTGGATACTCGACCTGCTCTAGAACCAACCCTTGCGGCGGGGCCGGTGGGGCCGACAGACTGCGGTCACGCGCCGCCATCCGCTCCATCATCGCCGCAGCGCTCAGTTCACCCTGCCCCACTGCGACCAGCGTCCCGACCAAACTCCGCACCATCTGGCGTAAGAAGCCATTGGCCTGGATGGTCAAGACCCACATCTCCCCTGGGTACATGTCCAGGAGGGGCAGTGTGGACTCAACGTGCTGCCATGTCGCCTGGCGCACCCGGCGCACCGTACTCTCGCCCTGGGGCGGCTGCCCAAAGGTGGCGAAATCGTGTTCGCCCACAAGTGCAGCCGCGGCTTCCTGCATCGCCGCCCAGTCGAGCGGCGGCCTCACCAGCCAGGCATAGCGGTCGGTGAGCGGTGATCGCAGCAGCCCCCTCTGCGCACCCTCGACTACCGTGTAGCGGTAAGTCCGCCAGCGTGCACTAAAGCGAGGGTGAAACCCCTCCGGCGCAGATACCAGCCCCCGCACATGGATCGAAGGCGGCAGATGTGCGTTCCAGGCGTTTTGCAGCGCCGTCACCGGATGACGCCAGCGCACACGCACCGCCACCACTTGCCCGCGGGCATGGACACCGGCATCCGTGCGCCCAGCCCCTTGCACCCGGCTTTCGGGCTGGGCAAAGGCGGCGAGCGCCGTCTCCAACGTGTCCTGGATGGTGGGCACGCCCACCTGTGCCTGGAACCCATGATAGTCAGTCCCGTCATAGCTGACCAGACCGGCGACATGGATCAGCGGCACATCGCTCACGGCTGTGTCTGACCCGCCTACTCGCCGCCTTCGACTAGTTCGATGATCGCCATGTCGGCGGCGTCGCCTTGACGCTTGCCGATCTTGATGATGCGCGTATAGCCGCCGTTGCGATCCACGTAGCGCGGGGCCAGTTCGTCGAACAACTTCTTCGATACAGTCTTATCGTTCAGATAGGCGTTGACCAAGCGCTGGGCGTGGACACGGTTGCCCCCGTCCGCCAACCCTCGCTTGGCCTTGGTGATCAACTTCTCGGCATCGGCGCGGATGGCGCGAGCCTTGGCCTCGGTCGTCGTAATGCGCCCGTGCAGGTACAGTTCGCGTACCAGGTTGCGGAAGAGCGCTTTACGGTGGCCGGCATCGCGGCCCAGAATTCGTCCTGAAATTCGATGTCGCATAATAATCTGTTCCCGCTAAAGACAAAATAATCTGAAAGCCGCCCGTAGCCCGCCTGCAGTCTAGGCGCTGCCGACTTCGTCCAGCTCGTCGCCGACTTCCTCGTCCGCCTCTTCTTCGTCCGTGTCCTCGCCGCTGCGATACCCGTCCCCGAAGAAGGCGCTCAAGTCTACGCCCGGCACGGTGAGATAGTTCTTTTCGCGCAGTTTGTCCACCAGCTCATCCAGCGACTTCTTGCCGAAGTTGCGGATCGCCAACATCTCGTCCTCGCCCTTTTCCATGCGGCGCAGGATTTCGCCGACCTTGGTGATCCCGGCGCGCTTGAGACAGTTGTAGGCGCGCACCGTCAGTTCCAGTTCCTCAATCGGCGCATCATAGATGCGGCTGGGGATGCCCTCTTCTTCTTCCTCGACCGGTTCGACTTCGGCGACCTTCGCCCCGGCCAGCAGCGTCAGGTGCTGCACCAGGATCTCCGCCGAACGGCGCATGGCCTCTTCCGGCGCAATCGTGCCGTCGGTCCAGATCTCCAGGTTCAGCCGGTCGTAGTCGGTCTGCTGACCGATACGCGTGCGCTCGACCCGATAGGCGGCCTTTTTCACGGGGCTAAAGATCGCATCCACCGGGATCTCGCCCAGCGGCAGGCGGGTGCGGTCTTCCGCCGGGCTGTAGCCGCGGCCTGTGCTGACCACCATCTCGATATCGAGATCTACGTCATTGGAATCGGCGGTCAACAGATATTGGTCGGGGTTGACGATCTCCACCTCAGGCGGGCAGATCAAGTCCCCTGCGGTCACCGGGCCTTCATGCGTCACTTCGACGTGAATCCGCACCGGCTCTTCGCTGCGGCTAATCAGCCGAATCTGCTTCACATTCAGAATGAACCGCGTCATATCCTCCCGCACATGCGGGATGGCCGAGAACTCATGGTGGATATTGCTCAGCCGGATGGAAGTGACAGCAGCGCCGGGCAAGCTCGCCAGCAACACACGCCGCAAGGCATTGCCCAGCGTAATCCCATAGCCGCTCTCCAACGGGCTGATCACAAAGTGGCCGTAGTTCTGCGAACTGGCCT
>CAZYQJ010000523.1:0-4451 GCA_964649925.1 uncultured Litorilinea sp. | reverse complement strand
GCGGTGAACGGCTCACCATCAGACCAACGCATCCCTTGGCGCAGGTGCAGGGTGAACTCGGTTGCGTCGTCGTTGACCTCTACCGACTCGACAACGCTGGGGGTGACATCGGAACTGTCGATGTTCCAGCGCATGACCGGTTCGCCGACCAGCCGCCACATGCCCGTGCTGTCCGATGGACCCAGCCAGGCGCGACGCCATGTGCCGCCATACTGGCCGATCTCCTCGATCACCGGCACGACGAGCGGTGTCATGGGCAAGCGTTCGTCGACGGGGGGCAGTTCGCCAGCGGCGACCCGTTCAGCAAGCATCGGCGCTTCCTGGTATTGGGATGAGGTCGCTGTCTCACCTGCTTCTGTGACCGGGGCTGCAGCCGGTTGCGTCGTCGGCGCAGCCGTCGAACCGGATGGCGCAGTATTGCAGGCCGCCGCTACGGCCCCCACTGTCGCTAACGCCGAAAGGCGTATGAATTGTCTGCGGCTGACTTTGTTCAAGGTGCACCCCTTTCCAACTCCATAGGACGCGCGTCAAGGCCCAACCCGTGTCGGTTGCCGCTGTTCATCTTCTGGGTAGATCCCCCCGTGTGTTACCCCGTTCCCGACCAGTTCGGTGTGGGGGCGACCGACGATCAACGCTTCTCCGTTGGAGAACCCTTCGGGGCGATCACGCAGAAGATGGGCAAGCTGCTTGCGCCACGAATCCAACTTGCTATCTGCATCTTGCGTCTGTGCCAGGTCCACCAGTTCATTCGGATCATTCTCAAGGTCGAAGAGATGCTCGCGCCCTGTCTGGCTGTACCACACGTACTTGAAACGCTCGCTCACCAAGAAATGCACGCCATCCTCATAGCGATAGCATCCGGCGTGTTCTCCCTGGAGGACGTCACGCCAGCCTACCTCTTCCCCGCGCATCAACGGCAGAAGGCTCTGGCCGGTCACTGTCTCCGGGATGGGCACGCCAGCAGCTTCGAGCAACGTTGGCATGACATCCTGCAGGCCGACAGGGGCATGGGTGACGATTTCCTCAGGGTAGTCCATCGACTGGGGCGCACGCACAATGAACGGAACCCGCGCCGACGCCTCATAGGCGAAGGTCTTGCGGAACATGTTGTGGTCGCCCAACATCTCGCCATGATCGGACGTAAAGAGGAAAAAGGTATGATGCAGCAGCCGCCGATCACGCAGGAAGTTGATCAAGCGCCCGACCTGGTCGTCGATGTGGTTGATCATGCCGTAGTAGGCGGCACGGGCATAGTGCATGGTCTGCTCGTCCAGGCTGAGGACCGAAGCGTTGATATCCAGCCCTTTCTCCGGCCCTGCATAGGGCGGCGCCCAATCACCCACCACCGGCTTGGGCAAGTCCAGCCCCGCGTAGCGGTCATAGTAGAACTGCGGCGGCGTCAGCGGCGGATGAGGGTCGATGAACGAAACGTTCAGGAAAAACGGAACCGTCTGGTCGCGCTTGTGGGTGAAATTGATCGCCTGGGAGACACACCAAAAGGTGTGCGTCTTGTGTTCCGGCAGGTGAGAAGGCCGCCCGACCCATCCGTTGGTCGAAACACCATGTGCCACGCCCATCTCGAGCGGCACAGCGCCGCCTTCTCGGAGCCACTCCACATAGTCGTTGTTCTCACCACGCACCCCTTCCGCCAGGGTCAGGTGGTTGAAGCCATAGCGCTTGCGTAGGGGATAGAGGTGAAGTTTCCCCACCATCTCGGTCTGGTATCCAGCCTTGGATAGCTCACCGGCGAGGGTATGGGCTGGATTCCATTCGACGTTGCCCTTGAAGCCGACCATGCCATTGGCCGCGGGCGCTTGACCGCTCATCAACACGCGGCGGGCCGGGATACAACTTGGGCACTCCGAATAGGCGCGCTTGAAAAACGTGCCGGTACGCGCTAACCAATCCAGGTTGGGCGTCTGCAAGACGGGATGCCCGTCGATGCCCAGACAGTCCCCACGCTGTTGATCGGTCGTGATCAGAATGATGTTCGGACGAGTATCTACAGTCATTTGCCTTCTCTACACGGTCTTACACACTGTCTGTCGCTACCCTATCTGCCTACGCCTCCAGTTCTTCCAACAATCCTTCCGGCACATCCGCCATATAGATTTGGCCGAGCCCGGTGCGATCTGAGTTGAAATACACCGTGCGGCTGTCGGGGCTGAAGAACGGGTGCGGGTGCGTATACTGAGGCCGTCCGCAGGACGATTCGGAGCAGCAGAGCAAGCGGTAGCGACCTGTTTTGATCGATCCCACCATGATCTCGCCGGTGGGGTACACATCGCTGACAAACCAGCGCCCATCGCGTGAGGCATTGGGATGCCAGAAGTAAGCGCCGGTGGCGACGACGGTGGGCTTCTCGTCGCCGACGCCGATGCTGACCAGGTTGTCCTCGGCAATGCGAGATAGTGTGCTCAAGACGCGGCCTGTGTTGCCGATCCAGCATTGATGCCCCTGCACCGGCGCGCTGTACGGTTTGCCAATCGCCAGGTCGCGGCGGTTCTGTCCCTCGACATCGATGATGTAGAAGGTCGCGCCCTGGTCGCCGACCAGCCGCACGATGTTGCCCGCCGCATCGAGTTGGCCCCCGCGGTTGTACTGCACCAGGATGTCCTGACCCGCGCCCGGTTCAAACTGCATATGCGGGTTGAGGATTTCGGGGTCTTGGTGGATCACTTTGTGCGTGCCTTCTTGCAGGTCAATACGCACAATGCCGAACTCGCCATCCGGCAGCCACACCCCCGTCAGATACCAGCGTCCGTCCGGGCTGATCGATCCGAGCGGGTAGGGCCGCCGGTAACCGCTCAACACGGTGATCGTGTGCCGCTCCTGGGTACACAGGTCCACCCGCTTGAGGGCAAACTCGGTGGGTGTGCGTAGGTGCAAGTACGCCATCCATTCGCCATTAGGGGCCATCACCGGCCCGGTCACCTTCGTTTCCTCTGGTTCGGTCAAGCGGCGCAACTGGTGCGTCTGTGCATCACACAGCCAGTAGCCATTGGGGCCATCCAGCGATTGCAAGCGGTTATAGATAAAGTAGCGAGAATCCGGCGTAAAGATCGGCGCTTCCGGGTAAATATGGCTGTGGATATACGCCGTGCTGGTCAATTGGGTCACCTTGGCGCCGGATTCGGGGACCTCTCGCGGCGGCAGGCTTTCCACATAGACGGTGGGCTTGTTCATGTGCATCCTTCTTGTGTGGTGGTCGAAAGACAGGCTTAACCTCAGACAATATGCTTGGCGACGCTGCCAGCTTGTGCGATGGTGTACAGGGCGACAGCGCCGTTGGCGGCATGGGCGGACATACGCCGGATCGCATGCCCTGTGTTGACAAGACCGGCGATCTCCCCCTGGGCGTTGAGCAGCACCGCGCGCGGGCTGTCCGTAGCGACCGCAATGCGTGGGTCGCTGCCGTTCCGCAGTGGGATGATGCTGTTGACCTCATCGTCCAGCCCGCATTGCCACAGCCGCTTGCCGTCGCCGTCCAGGCCATAGACATAGCCGTTCATCGAACCCGCCACGATCTCGGCAACGCCGTCGTCGTTCAGGTCAAGACATTCCAGGGCGCTGATCTCTTCTCCGGTGAAGAACTCCCAGATGCGCTTCCCCTCCTTGTCAAACATATACACGCACGTATCCACCCCTCCGCAGAGCATCTCCGGGCTGCCGTCGCCGTTGACATCGGCGGCGCGTACCACGTTTGCGCCGGGTGCATAGGCGGGCCGCACGTTCCAGACCTTCCACAGCCCCTTGCCTGCGGCGTCTACACAGTGCCACGTCCACCACTCGGTGACGGCCAAGACCTCGTCCACGCCATCCCCGTTCATGTCGGCGCTGGTCACGTCGTTGACGCCGTGGATCACCTCCCAACGCCACAACTCCTGGCCTGTGGGCGAGAGGGCATGGATGTGGCAGCTATTGGCCCCCGCGATTACGGCCTTGCCATCGGGCAGCCCCAAGTCCACGACATGGACGGCCTCCACCGTGGGCTTGTGCATGTAGAAAGGCGTCTCCCACCGCCAAAGCTCGCGGCCCGTCTCGTCCAAGACATAGACGTGGTGGTCCGCCGATCCGGCGATCACCTCGGCGCGCCCGTCGTTGTTGATGTCGTCCACCTTGATCGAATTGATGCGGTCCTGCGCCTTGAACTGCCAGGCGATCTTGCCCTCGTCGATGCGGAACAACGCGCCTTCCTCTGTGCCCACGTAGAGCGCAGCCTGACCGTCCGGGCCAGGTTGCCCCAGACAGATCGAATAGGGGTGCTGGTCATCGGGCAGGGAAAGCGCCCAAGCCTGCTCGCCAGATTGCTCTGTGACCCGCTCATACAGCCGCGGACGGTTGCGGTTGGGACGGTCGGCAGCCGCCGGTTGTGCGGCCAGCAGCCCTGGCAGGGCACGGCTCAACCCCGCGCTGTTGGCAAGCGACAGCGTATGCTGGCCCACGCTCAA
>CAZYQJ010000522.1:0-4470 GCA_964649925.1 uncultured Litorilinea sp. | reverse complement strand
GTTGCCCATCGACGTGCATGTCCACGACACCTATTTTGTCGTCGCCCACTTCCACTACATTATGGTCGGCGGGACAATCATGGCCTATCTGGGCGGCATCCATTACTGGTGGCCCAAGATTACCGGGCGTCTTTACCCAGAGGGGTGGGGTAAGGCATCGGCCATCATCATCTTTGTGGGCTTTAACTTGACCTTCTTCCCGCAGTTCCTGGTGGGCTATAATGGGATGCCGCGGCGCTATTACGAATATGCGCCCGAATTCCAGGTGTTGAATGTGCTGTCGAGCGCGGGTGCGTCGATCCTGGCCGTGGGCTATCTCCTGCCGATCCTCTACCTGTTGTGGTCGCTGTACTACGGCAAGATCGCCAGCGATAACCCGTGGGGAGCGACCGGGTTGGAGTGGCAGACTTCGTCGCCGCCGCCCACGCACAATTTTCTGCGGACGCCGGTAGTGAACCATCCGCCCTACCAGTACGAGGGGGTGTCCGGGTTTGTGCCGCAAGCCACTGAAACCGTCGAGCAAGCGGCGGAAGGGGGGCGGGATCATGGCTAGGGCCGAGTCCACGCTGGTGCAGGACGCGGCGCATCCACCCAAGCCGCCGGGGGTTGCGGCGCACTTCGATACGCTGGAACAGCAGCGCGAAGCCAATGTGCTGGGCATGTGGATCTTCCTGGCGACCGAGGTCCTCTTTTTCGGCGGGATGTTCGCCGGTTACCTGGTCTTTCGGTCTGCCCATGTCGAGACCTTCCGCGCGGCCAGCGAGCATTTGGACACGCTGCGCGGCGCGATCAACACGGCTGTGCTGCTGACAAGCAGTTTGACGGTCGCGCTCGCCGTCCATGCTGCCGAAAACCGCGACCGCCGCCGCCTGGTGATGCTGCTGCTGGCGACGATTGCCTTAACAGTGGTCTTCCTGGCGATTAAGGCGACGGAATACTATACCGAGTACCAGGATCAACTCATCCCTGGCCTGCGCTTTGTTTGGGAAGGGGAGGATTTTCTGGCGGCGCGCATCTTCTTCTCGCTCTACTTCATCATCACCGGCTTTCACGCCCTGCACATGACCATCGGTCTAGTGATCGCTACGGTGATGAGTTGGTTCGCCTGGCGCGGCTACTATGAGGTCGATCCCATGCCGGTCGAGCGCTTTGGGCTGTACTGGCACTTCGTGGATATCGTGTGGATCTTTGTGTTTCCTCTACTCTATCTGATCTAATGGAACACCTATCATCTGCCCCGCGCGTTTATTATGTGGTCTATGCTGTGCTGCTGGCCCTGCTGTTGTTGACGGTCTTGGCGGCGCAGTTGGATTGGGGGATTTGGGGGGCGCTGATTGCCCTCACAATAGCCGTGGTCAAGGCGGTGCTGGTGATGCTCTACTTCATGCATCTCCGCTACAGCAGCCGTCTGATCTGGCTGTATGCCTCGGCAGGCGTGGTCTGGCTGGGCATCCTGTTTGTGCTGACGATGAGCGACTATATCTCGCGGGGCTGGTTGACCGGCTAGTGCAGCGAGTGATCCGTGAAAGGAGAAGAAACATGGCTCAAGACCGCACATCTGACACGCATGGCGATGAGAGCGGACAGGAACCCCTGCTGGATCCGGCTGAAGAAGAACTCTATGCGGGTACAAAAATCGACTCCGAGGAAGAAGCGCTGGCGTCAGAGGAAGCCTTGGAAGAGGCTTTGTCCGTAGGGGGTGCAGTACAACCGGAGGATACTGAGGTGCAGGGCACGGCCTATACGCTGGGCCGCTGGCGAGTGCTGCCGGGCCAGAAGGCCGAGTTCATTGCTGCCTGGCATGATCTGGGCGCGCTCTTCTGGCAACTCCCACAATCACCCATAGGACAGGGCATGCTTGTGCAGAGCGTCGGCGATCCTGACCTCTTTTACTCGTTTGATCCCTGGCACAGTCTGGCCGACATTGCCGCGATGCGCCAGGATGCGGGGGTGCAGGCGGCGTTGGCAGCGCTGCACGCCCATTGCAGTGAGGCCTCAGCCGATATGTATCGCTTGGTCGCAACGGAAGAGATGGACGAGACTGATCAGTGATTGCGCAACGCCTCAGCACGTTTTGGGCAAAACCAATCACGGGCTATCATACATCACCGGTTTGGCCGGGTGGAATGGCCCTAGGCGGCCTTCCGTCCAACCATCGCTGGTAAGGAACCGAGCCTAGAACGCGCTTAATCCCACAGGCAATCCACACAGATATATCCACAAAGAGGAGCCGTGCGATGCCCCTACAAGGACATCCATCCCCAGACTTCCCGCCGCGGGGTGAGGTCTGCATCTGTTTTGCCCATGTCGCCTATCCCCTGGCAGACATATTTGCCCGGCGCGCCACGGGGCTGGCGCATTTCCAGGTCTGGAACCAGCATGATCTGCGCGAGAAGATCGGGGAGGCGCACGTCCTGGTGATCTCCGGGTTGTGGCAGAATGACCTGCTGGATCGTGCGCCCAACCTGCGTTTTATCCAATCTATCGGCGCGGGCTATGACCAGTTTTCTCTCGACGCGCTGCGGGGATGCGGCATCCGGCTGGCGAACGCTAAGGGGGTCAACCGCAACGCGGTGAGTGAACACGCGATGGCGATGATCCTCAGCCTGGCGCGGCAGTTGCACACGGGCCGAGACCACCAGCGCAGCCATCACTGGCGCGGCATGATCTCGGATATCAGCCGCCGCGAGGATGAATTGGGGGGCAAGACGCTGCTGATCATAGGGCTGGGGGGCATTGGGTCGCGGCTGGCTGCGCTGGCGAAGGCGTTTAACATGGAGGTCATCGCGACCAAGCGCACCCCGGCCACGCCAGGCGCAGCGGTGGCCGAAGTTTACCCGCCTGACCAACTCAAGGCAATTCTGCCGCGCGCCGACTTTGTGGCATTAACCTGTCCCCTCACCCCAGAGACGCGCAACCTGATTGACGCCGAGGCATTGTCTTTGATGAAGCCGTCCGCCTATCTGATCAACGTGGCGCGCGGCGGCTGCGTGGATGAGCCTGCGCTGCTGGCCGCACTGCGCCAGGGCACGATTGCCGGGGCCGCGCTCGATCACCTGTGGGATGAGCCGCTGCCGCCGGATTCGCCGTTTTGGGATCTGGAGAACGTGGTCATCACCCCGCACACGGCAGGCGAGACGCGGCGCTATGAGCAGAATCTGATCGACATCCTGATGGAGAATTTGGAGCGGTTGTGGCGCGGCGAAAAGGAGTTGGTCAATCAGGTGGTGTAGCGCAGGCAGACGGCTATAACCCTACACCCGGCTGCGCCGCGCTGCCCATCAGATTTCCGTAGCGGTGTACAGTCTGCGAGATGGCCTGTTCGCGCAGGTAGTGGCGCAGTTCCAGCCGCCCATTCGCCACAACAGGCGCGTCCACGACATGCACCAGGGCACGGTTGGCAGCCTGGCGCAGCGAGATGGAAGGGGAAGCCAACAGCCGCAGCCGATCCGTGCTGCCGTTGGCAAGCCGCGCCATCAGGGCTGACTCATCTTCTTCGACCACCGGAAGACCCAACTCATGCAGCCATGATAAATGGGCCGCGGGGGCCGCGCTGACTTCAAGCGGCGTGCCAGCCGTGGTCGCGGCCAGAATCACCTGCGCCGCAGCGACCGGGTTTGACGCTCCATCGACGCGCAGGGTCACGCCGCGGCAGGGGCGATAGTGGAAAACGTTGCGCTCGCCCAGCACCTGGCTGGGGTCATGCTCGCGGCCAAAGTGTGTCTGCCAGGCCCAGGCATAGCTCCCCGCGCTGGCGCGCAGGATGGCGTGGTTTTCGCCCCCTTCAATCTGGCGTAGACAGCGTTCCAGCAGCGCCGCCACTTCGGGCGCAGGTTCGGCCACGAACTTGGGGAGTCCTGCTTCGCGCCATGTGCCGAGTTGCAGCACATAGTTGGGGCCGCCTGCCTTGGCACTTGACCCCACGTTGGACGCCTTCCACCCGCCAAATGGCTGGCGCTGTACGATCGCACCGGTGATGGGGCGGTTGATATAGACGTTACCCACCTCAATCCGTTCTCTATAGACCTCCACCTCCCGGTCATCCAGCGTGTGGATGCCGCCGGTCAGGCCAAAGGGGGTCGCATTGGCCCACTCGATGGCTTGGTCTAGATCGCGGGCGCGCATCAGCCCCAACACGGGGCCGAAGCATTCGGTCTGGTGAAAGAAGGATCTGGGCTGCACACCCAGCTTGATCCCCGGCGACCAGAGACGTGGGTCTGCATCCTGTCCGTTGGACAGAGGTTTTGGCTCCAACAGCCAGCTTTCGCCGGGTTCAAGGCGTTGCAAGGCGCGCTGCAACTTGTCCGAAGGCGGCTGTGACAGCGGCGTGATGGCGTTCATCGCATCCCAGGCGGAACCGACCGGCAGGCTGGCGGCAGCGTCTTGCAGTTGGCGGCGAAAGATCGGGTCGTCGTAGACTTCGGCCTCGCAGATCGCCGGCAACCCTAGACTCATCAAGCGCTTCCTCAA